>CANHBU010000165.1 GCA_947458345.1 Comamonadaceae bacterium | reverse complement strand
CGGCATTCGCCTGCGCAGCGAGACACTGCGCTCACTGCACGTCTCGCGCGTCAAGCAACTGAGCCTGCCCTTGCCCAATCTGGCCCAACTGGCCTTGCCCCTGATCGGCCGGGTGGCCGCCGGGCATCCGATTTTGGCGCAAGAGCACATCGACCAAACCTACCATGTCGAAAGCAGCCTGTTTCAGCGCAAACCCGACTACCTGCTCAAGGTGCGCGGTATGAGCATGCGCGATGTGGGCATCATGGACGGCGACCTGCTGGCCGTGCAGCAGACCCGAGAGGCGCGCAACGGCCAGATCGTGGTTGCAAGGCTGGGCGACGAGGTGACCGTCAAGCGCTACCGGCGTGGCCGCGACAGCATTGAGCTGCTGCCCGAAAACCCGCAGTTCGATCCCATCATCGTGGGACCGGACGACCCGTTTGAAATCGAAGGACTGGCCGTTGGCCTGATCCGCAACAGCCTGCTGGTCTAAGGCACAGACCATGGCCAGAACCCGGCGCCCTGCACTGGCGCGTGAAGGTCGCAGCATCGGCCGCAGCAGGCGCCGCATGCCGGTCCACACCCGGCTCACATCAGCAGCCGGCTTGCTGCGCACCGCCAGCGCCGCCCTGCTTGGCGGCCTGGTGGGCGTGGTGCTCGATGCGCTGCTGCAGGGCCCATCACGCCCCCGGCGGCCCCGGCCAGCCGACTTTCCCCCGAAGGCCGCACGCGCCCGGACGGCCCAAACCACGCTAGCCGGCCCCCACAAGCCGCCGGCCTAAACGGCGGCAGCGCCCCAAGCCGGCCGCGCTCTTGCGGGCACAATACGGGCCATGAACATCGTGATCCTGGACGACTACCAAGACGCCGTCCGTAAACTCTCGTGCGCAGCCAAGCTCGACGCATTCCCCGCCAAGGTCTACACCAACACCGTCAAGGGCATCGGTCAGTTGTCGGTGCGCCTGAAAGACGCCGAAGTGCTGGTGCTCATACGCGAGCGCAGCGCGGTTTCAAGGGCCTTGATTGAAAAATTGCCACGCCTCAAACTGATCTCGCAAACTGGCAAGGTGGGCGGCCACATTGATATCGCCGCCTGCACCGAGAGGGGTATCGCCGTGGCCGAAGGCACCGGCTCGCCCACCTCAACGGCCGAGCTGACCTGGGCGCTGGTGCTGGCTGCGATGCGGCGCGTGCCTCAATATGTGGCCCACCTCAAGCATGGCGCCTGGCAGCAATCGGGGCTCAAGGCGGGATCGATGCCGCCGAACTTTGGCATCGGCTCGGTGCTCAAGGGCAAGACCCTGGGCGTGTGGAGCTACGGCAAGATCGGCCGCCTGGTGGCCGGTTATGGACGCGCCTTTGGCATGCGCGTGGTGATCTGGGGCAGCGAGCCCTCGCAAGCGCAGGCGCGCGCAGACGGCTACGAAATCGCGCCGAGCCAGGCCGAACTGTTTGCCATGAGCGACGTGCTCAGCCTGCATCTGCGCCTGGCCGATGCCACCCGCGGCTGCGTCACGCTTGAAGACCTCGCGCGCATGAAGCCGACCGCCTTGCTCGTCAACACCTCGCGCGCCGAGCTCATCGCGCACGACGCGCTCATCACCGCGCTCAACCGCGGCCGCCCGGGGCTGGCGGCGGTCGATGTGTTCGAGTCCGAACCCATTTTGCAGGGCCACGCCCTGCTGCGCCTGGAAAACTGCATCTGCACGCCCCACATCGGCTACGTCGAGCAGGAAAGCTACGAGCAGTACTTCAGCGCCGCGTTTGACAACGTGGTCAATTTCATCAAGGGCACGCCCACCAACATCGTCAATCCCGGCGCGCTGCAGGTGCGCCGCTGAAACGCCGCAACCCGGCCGCTCTTCCATGCATGTGACTTTTCCTACCATCGCCGTGATCGGTGCCGGCGCCATGGGCCGTGGCATCGCGCAAATTGCGGCCCAAGCGGGCAGCCGTGTGCGCCTGGTCGACAACCACCCCGAAGCCAGCGTGCAAGCCAGGGCCACCCTGGCCGAACAGTGGGACAAACTCGTGGCCAAGGGCAAGCTCGAGGCTGCGCAGGCGCAGGCCTGCAAGGACCGCGTGCAAGTCTCGGCCCTGAGCGAGTTGGGCGACTGCGACCTCGTGATCGAGGCCATCGTCGAGCGCCTGGACATCAAGCGCGCCTTGTTTGCCCAGCTCGAGGAGATCGTCGCGCCCACCGCGGTGCTGGCCAGCAACACCTCGTCGCTGTCGATCACTGCGCTGGCCGCCGACCTCAAGCGTCCGCAGCAGCTGGTCGGTCTGCACTTTTTCAACCCGGTGCCGCTGATGAAGGTGGTCGAAGTCATCGGCGGACTCAAGAGCTCGCCGGCCCTCACCCAAGCCCTGAGCGCCTACGTGCGCGAGATGGGCCACACGCCGGTGCAGGCGGCCGACACACCGGGCTTCATCGTCAACCACCTGGGCCGCGGCTACAACACCGAAGCGCTGCGCATCGTCAGCGAAGGCGTGGCCGACTTCGTCACCATCGACCGCATCTTGCGCGACCAGGTCGGCTTTCGGCTCGGCCCCTTCGAGCTGATGGACCTGACCGGTCTTGACGTCTCGCACCCGGTGATGGAGTCGATCTACAACCAGTACTACCAAGAGCCGCGCTACCGACCCAGCGCCATCACGGCGCAGCGCCTGGCCGGCCGCGTGCTTGGCCGCAAAAGTGGCGAAGGCTTTTACACCTACACCGACGGCAAAGCCCAAATCGCAGCGGAGCCGGCTGCGCCGGTGGTTCAAGACATGCCGCCGGTATGGGTCTCGAGCCGCGCCGCGCGCCGCGCCGAGCTCTATCAGCTGCTCAAAGACCTGGGCGCCACGATCGAGACCGGCCAGTCGCCCTCGGCACAGGCGCTGACCTTGGTCGCGCCTCTGGGCTTTGACGTCACCACCGTCGCGGTGGTCGAGCGGCTCGACCCGGCGCGCACGGTCGGCATCGACCTCTTGATCGATGACGCGGCCACCCGGCGGCGCGTGCTGGCCACCAACCCAGCCACCCGCCCCGACATGAGAGCGGCCGCACACGCACTGTTTGCGCGCGATGGCAAGCCGGTGAGCGTGATCCGCGACAGCGGCGGCTTTGTCAGCCAGCGGGTGGTGGCCAGCATCGTCAACATCGCCAGCGACATGTGCCAGCAAGGCGTGTGCAGCCCTACCGATCTGGAGACGGCTGTCACGCTCGGGCTGGGCTATCCGCTGGGCCCGCTGGCCATGGGCGATCGCTGGGGACCGACCAACGTGCTGGAGGTGCTCTTTAACATGCAGACCGTCTACGGCGACCCACGCTACCGCCCCTCGCCCTGGCTGCGCCGGCGCGGTGCGATCGGGCTGTCGCTGCTGCAACAGGAGAGCTAGGCGCCATGGCCGCATCGCTCAAAAGCACCAGCGAGGGGGGCGCCACCTTGGTGCTGACCATCAGCAACCCCGAGCAGCACAACGCGCTCGGGCCCGACATCTACGCCGCCGGGGTCGAGGCCATCATCGCAGCCGAAACCAACCCCGACGTGCGCAGCGTTGTCATCACCGGCGAGGGCAGCACCTTCAGCGCCGGAGGCAATTTGCACCGCCTCAAGGCGGCGCGCGAGGGCCAACTCGAGCTGCAGCGCCAGTCACTCGAGAGCCTCAACAGCTGGATCGAGGCGATCCGCAGCTCTCCCAAGCCAGTCATCGCCGCCGTCGAGGGCGCTGCAGCGGGCGCCGGCTTTTCGCTGGTGCTGGCCTGCGACTTCGTGGTGGCTGCCGACGATGCCTTCTTCGTGATGGCGCACAGCAAGATCGGCCTTTCGCCCGATGGCGGCGGCAGCTGGCAACTGGCCCGCGCCTTGCCCCGCCCGCTGGTCAGCGATGCGGTGATGCGCGGCGCGCGCCTGAGCGCCGCAACGCTGCATCGGCACGGCCTGATCAATGAACTGACCCCAGCCGGACAGGCGCTGGGAGCGGCGCTGGCCTTAGCCGGTGACCTCAATGCGCGGCCAAGCAATGCGCTGAGCGACATCAAGGAGCTGATCGGCGAGGCGCAGATGCAGCCGCTCAGTGCCCACCTCGAGCGCGAGCGCGAGCTGTTCATGCGCAACTTGCTCCACGCCAATGCGGGCGAAGGCATTGCCGCCTTTCTCGAAAAGCGCAGCCCGCGCTTTCGCTGAAGTCACCCGGGCGTCAGCGCTGGCTGCAAGAGCGCATTACAGTTAGCCATGAGCGAGTCCATGGACGACCCTATTTTGACGGTGCAAGAGCGCTCGGCGATCAACGCCGGCCTGTGGTTTTCTTCGCTCTCGCCGTCTCTGCGCCACGACATCTTGCGATGCGCCTACGTCAAACGTTTCAAGGACGACGAACTGATTGCCGCGCGCGGCGACACGCCCGAGGAGTGGATGGCCTGCGCCAAAGGCGCGGTGCGCGTGAGCTCGACCTCGGTCACGGGCAAGCAGATCATCCTGACCTACATCGAGCCGGGCATCTGGTTTGGCGATGTCTCGATCTTCGACGGCGACGCACGCACGCACGACGTCTATGCTCACGGCGAGACCACCTTGCTGTGCCTGGCGAGGGCCGACTTCCACAAAGTGCTGAGCCAGCACGTGGAGTTCTACCACGCCATGCTGCGCCTGAACGCCCGGCGTATCCGCCAACTCTACGGCTTGGTCGAAGACCTCAACACCCTGCCCCTGCGCGCCCGTCTGGCCAAGCAGCTGGTCCATCTGGTGCGCAGCTACGGCGTGGCCAGTCTGGCCGACAGCAGCGAAACGCGTATCGGCCTGCAGTTGGCGCAGGAGGAGCTGGCCCAGTTGCTCGGCGCCTCGCGCCAGCGGGTCAACCAGGAGCTCAAAAGCCTCGAGCGCGAAGCCATCATCCGCATCGAGCCGGCCGGTCTGGTGGTGCGCGACCGACAGGCGCTCACGCAACTGGGCCTGGCCGCAGACTAGCGCCTGGACTGTCCACAGGGACCCTCAACAAGATCTAACCAGGCTCCAACGAGCCATCCCACCCACGCCCATGAACCCCGAGCAATCTTTTGGCGGCACCCAGGCAGTCAGCGAGCCGCACCGCATCGACCTGCAAGCCCTGAGCCGGTACTTGCAAGATCGCCTGCCCGACTTCAAGGGCCCCTTGCAGGCCGAGCTGTTCAAGGGCGGCCAGTCCAATCCCACCTACAAACTCAGCACGCCCGGGCGCACCTATGTGATGCGGGCCAAGCCCGGCCCGGCGGCCCGGCTGCTGCCCTCGGCCCACGCGATCGAGCGCGAATTTCGCATCATGCACGCGCTGGCCGGCACCGAAGTACCGGTGGCCAAAATGCTCTGCTTGTGCGAGGACGAGTCGGTGCTGGGCCGGGCCTTCTATGTCATGGAGTTCAT
>CANHBU010000164.1 GCA_947458345.1 Comamonadaceae bacterium | reverse complement strand
GATCGAGGGACGCTGGCTGACGGCCAATGCGGTGGTCGGCTTTTGGCCGGCCAACAGCGTGGGCGACGACATCGAGATCTACACCGACGAAAGCCGCCAGCAGGTGGCCATGACCTGGTACGGGCTGCGCCAGCAAGGCGAGAAAGCCGTCGTACCCAACCAGGAGGGCAAGACCGTGCTGCGGCCCAACCGCTGCCTGGCCGACTTTGTAGCGCCCAAAACACTGCCGGCCGAGGTGGCCGCTGCGCGTGCGGGCGCCGCCGGCTCGCAAGGCGCCGATGGCTTTCACATCGCCGACCACATCGGCCTGTTTGCGGTGACCGCCGGCATCGGCTCGGACAAGAAGGAGCAGTACTTCCTCGACGACCACGACGACTACTCGGCCATCATGCTCAAGGCGCTGGCCGACCGGCTGGCCGAAGCCTTTGCCGAGGCCCTGCACCAGCGGGTGCGACGCGACCTGTGGGGCTACGCGCCCGAAGAGCAGCTCAGCAGCGAGGAGCTCATTGCCGAAAAATACCGCGGCATCCGGCCCGCCCCGGGCTACCCGGCCTGCCCGGACCACAGCGTCAAGCACGACCTGTTCGAGTTGCTGCGCGCCCATGAAATCGGCATGGGTCTGACCGAAAGCCTGGCCATGACGCCGGCGGCCAGCGTCAGCGGCTTTTATCTCAGCCACCCGGAATCGGTCTACTTCAATGTGGGCAGGATCGGCGACGACCAACTGCATGACCTGGCACGCCGGCGCGGCCGCGACCTGAGCGAACTTGAGCGGCTGCTGGCGCCCAATTTGTAGCGGCTGTGCCGCAGTTGGGGCGCTGGTGCGGCGGGAGGCCTCAGGCGCACAAACCCGCGGCCCGGGCAATGAGCCACTGGCCGCGCGTGGTGGCCTCCTCGGCAACGGTCTCGCAGGCAATGCCGAAGTGCGCAAAGGCGGCCGCATAGCGCTGGCACAGCGGCTCATCGCCGAGCAGACGCACCGTCTTGAGCGGGCTGCTGAGCAAGGCGCTGGCGATTTCACTGCCGAGCAAGATGCCCGAGAGAAAATCGGGCAGGCGCTGCGCCTCCAACTGGCCCATCAAGCCGGCTGTGCGGGCGGCAAACAGCGTGTGGGCCAGATCGGCATGGCCCTGCCGGCCCAAGGCCACGCCGGCCTCGAAGGCAGCGCGGTCGAGCGCCGCACCGGGCACGAAGCTCATCAGGCGGCCCAGGATGCCGTGCTGGGTCAGCAAGCCAAACAATTCGCCCGTCATATAGGTCTTGAAGGCCTGCACCTGGCCGTCTTCACCGAGCCAAGCCCACTTGCTGTGCGTGCCTGGCAGCACGCAGACGCTGTGCGCCGGCAAATTGGCGCCCCACAACTGGGTTTCCTCGCCGCGCATGACATCGGCCTGGCCACTGGCGTCCTGGCACCGCAGGCCCGGCACGATGTGCACACAGGCCCCCGGCGCGCCGCCCTCGATCTCCACCCGCGTCAAGGCATGGGCGGCCTCGTGCAAACGCGCCGGGCAAGGCAAATAAGGCGCCTCCTTCCAGCCTTGCCGGCTGCCGACCATGCCGCTGGCAATCACCGCCACCCGATGGGCGGCCAGCCAGGGTCCGCACAAGGCCAGCAAGCTGGCGCTAAATTGTCCGGCCGGCACCTTCATGACGCCGCCGGGCGCGCTCAGGTGCTCAAGCACCGCGCCCTGGGCATCGAGCAAACTTGCGCGCAAATTGGAGGTGCCCCAGTCCAGGGCGATCAGTGCAGGGGCCGTCATGGTCAAGACCTATCGATAAAAAACACAAGCGAAAAGGGTCAGCGGCAGGCATGCAGGCCGATCCGCTCCAGACCCCATTGTCAATATGCCGTCAAGCTGCCTTCAATACGCCGGCTTGACCGAAAACCAACCCGGGCGACGCGCGTCCAGATAGGGCGTCTGTATGCTCGCAACGCAGCGCTGCGCCAACAAGTCGGGATCGACGGTGACGCCCAGGCCAGGGTCTTGCGGCAGCTCGAAGTGGCCATCGCGCAGCAGCGGGGGGTTCTTCACGATGTCGCCCACCAGGTAGGCTCGCTCGCTGTCCATCGACACCGTCATATTGGGCATGCTGGCAGCCAGATGGATGTAGGCCGCCTGCGACAGGCCAAGCTCGCCGCCACTGTGCAAGGTCACGGGGATGCCGGCCGCCTCGGCGACCGCGGCAGCCTTGAGGGTTTGCCACAGGCCGCCCGCCTCGTGCGGATCGAGCAAGATCACATCGGCCGCATCCATGCGCACGATGTTGCTGACATCGCTCAGGGTGTAGGCCGACTCGTCCAGGGCCACCGGGATGCTTTGCACGCGCCTGAGCTGGGCGTGGCCCAGCAAATCGTCGAGCTCAAGCGGCTGCTCGATGTACTGCAAGTCATAGGGCCGCAGGCGCTCGAGCGTGCGGCGCGCCGTGCCCGGGGTCCAGGCGCCGTTGACGTCGGCGCGCACATCGCGGCTGCCGACTGCCCGACGCACCGCCTCCACGTTGCTGACATCGCTGATCGGATCCATGCCGATCTTGACCTTGAACGAGCCATAGCCCTGATCGAGAAAACCCTGGGCCGCCTGGCCCAACTGGGCCGCATCGGTGCCAAACAGATACGCCGCCACCGGCACGCGCTGACGGTACAGGCCGCCCCACAGCGCATGCAAGGGCTGCCCGCTGACCTGGCCCAGGGCGTCCCACATCGCCATCTCAACTGCCGCCATGGCCATCACGGCCGCGCGTTTGTGATGGTAGTAGCCGGCGCCCAGCACATGACGGGTAAAGCGCTCGACATCGCAGGCGCGGTGCTGCAGGGCAATCGGCGCGATGGTTTGCACCAGCACCGGCTCGATGAATTCAAGCAGGCAGATGGTCTCGCCGTAGCCCACCGCGCCGTTGGCCAGCGTGATCTGCACCACCAGGCGGGTGGCCGCAGGCCGCGTGCCCGAGCCCCACTGCAAGGGGGTGTGAAAAGGCATGGCCACTTTCCAGTGGCGCAGGGCAACGATGTGCAGCGGATCGATGGCAGCGCTCATAGGGGGTCCGTCAAAGCCGTCCGGCTCAGTCCGGCGTGATCTGCAGCTCGCGCACCATCCGGGTGTAGCGGGACTCTTCGCGCCGCATCAAATCGGCCAGCTGCTCAGAGCTTGAACCGACCACCTCGGCACCCAAAGTGGCCAGCCGCTCACGCACCTGCGGGCTTTGCAAGATCGCCGCACTCTCGCGCTGCAAAAGCGCGATGACCGACGGCGGCGTGCCTGCTGGCGCCAGCAGGGCGCCCCAGGACGTCGCACCATAACCGGGCACGCCCGACTCGGCCAAGGTGGCCACGCCCGGCAGCAGATCGGATCGGTTGGGGCTGGCCACGGCCAGCAGCTTCAGGCGTCCCGACTTGACATGGGGCATCACAGCCGCCAGCGCGTCGAACATGAGGTGGGTGCGCCCGGCCAGCAAATCGGCATGGGCGGCGGTGCTGCCCTTGTAGGGCACGTGGGTCATCTCCAGACCGGCCGCCTGCTTGAACATTTCGGCGAAGAACTGCGGATTGCTGCCGTTGCCCGACGAGGCATAGCTGAGCGCGCCAGGGCGCGATTTGGCCAAGGCCACGAATTCGCTGACGGTGTTGACGCCCAGCGATGCGGGGGCCACCATCACCAGATGCACATTGGCGGTGTGGGTGATGGGCACAAAGCTCTTGATCGGGTCGTAGCCCAGCTTGGGAAACAGGGCGCCATTGACCACGTGCGAGCTGGCCACCATCAGCAGCGTGTGCCCGTCGGTGGCCTTGGCCACCAACTCGGTGCCGATGGTGCCGCTGGCGCCGGCGCGGTTTTCAACCGCAAAGGGCTGGCCCAGGCGCTCGCCGAGCTTGTCGGCCAGCAGGCGCGCCGTGATGTCCGATGCACCCCCAACGGTATAGGGCACGATGATCTTGACCGGCCGGCTCGGCCAGGCCTGGGCCCAGGCCGCCGTTGCGGCCAGCAGCACAGTGGCCATGCCCCAGCGGCGCAGCCTCGTCCACGAAAAAAATAGCATATCGATCTCCTGGGTTTCAGTCGGCCTTGATTCCGGCATCTTGGATCACTTTCTTGTAGAGCTCGAACTCGCTGGCCATGAAGGCCTGGAACTGCTCTGCGCTGTTGCCCACGCGCACGATGCCCTTGTCCTGCAGCTTGGTCTGTGCCGCTGGCGTGCGCAGGAAGGCCTGCACTTCCTCCGACAGCTTGTTGACGATGGCTTGCGGGGTGCCGGCCGGGGCCATCAGCCCATGCCAGGGCTTGACATCAAAACCGCTGACGCTCTCGCGCACCAGCGGCAGGTCGGGGGCAAAAAAGGCGCGCTCCGAGCCGGCCACCCCGAGGGCGCGCAGCTTGCCCGCCTGCACCTGGGGCCAGCTGGTGGCGGCCGCATCCATGGCGGCGACCACTTGTCCGCCCAACAAGTCGGCCATCATCGGCGAGGAGCCTTTGTAGGGCACATGCAGCATCTTGGTGCCGGTCTTTTGCAGAAACAACTCCATCGCAATATGCAGGGAGGAACCCACACCGGAGGAGCCGTAGGCCAGCTTGCCGGGATTGGCCTTGAGGTAGGCCACGAACTCGGCCAGGGTCTTGGCCGGCACCTTGTCGGCATTGACCACCAGCACCAGGGGGGTCACGCCAATCAAGCTGATGGCCGAGAAATCCTTCACCGCCTGATAGGAAAAAGCCTTGGGCTGCAGGGCCGGGTTGATCGCATTGGCGGCAATATTGCCCATGCCGATCGTGTAGCCGTCCTTGGGCGATGCGGCCAGCAAGCCCAGACCCAGGGCCGAGCCGGCTCCGGGCTTGTTGTCCACCGTCACCGGCTGACCCCATTTGGACTGCAAATGCTCGGCCACCAGGCGCGCCATGGCGTCGGCGGCACCGCCCGGGGGCACCGGCACGATCAGCCGGATGGGCTTGTTCGGATACGACGCGGCGTCCTGCGCCTGCGCAGGTGCCAGCGCCAAGCCCAACAGGGCGGCCAAAAGATAAGGTGCTCTCGACAAAAGTCGCATGGTTTTCTCCTCGGTTGAAATCAGGATGCCGCCTTCGGGGTGATGTACTGCCACAAGGTCGGCCGCGGCTCGATCCCCAGGCCCGCGCCTTGGGGCATTTCAAAGTAACCCTGCTTGCAGCACATGGCCGTGTCCATAAAAGACAAGTTGCGGTCGAGCACCGTGTGCTGGTACTCGTGCCACGGCACATTGGGCAAAGCTGCGGCCGCATGCAAGCTGGCCGCCTGGTAGATGCCCATGCCGATGCTGGCATGGGGCATGACGCGCATATGAAAAGCGTGGGCCATGCGTCCGATTTGCATGAACTGGCTGATACCGGTGTGGCCCAT
>CANHBU010000163.1 GCA_947458345.1 Comamonadaceae bacterium | reverse complement strand
GATTGATGCTCTGGCCCACATCGTGCAGGATGTCCACCTTGAGCACCCGACTTTCGCCGGTCAGGGTGTCGATGGTCACCTCGGTGCAGGCAGCGCCATAGGCGAAGTAGTAAAACGGCCGGCCCGTCAGCGTGGTCTTGTCGTAGTGAATCTTGGGCGTGCGGTAAAAGCCGTCGCTCCACAGCTGGATTCGGTTGGCATAGGCCTGACGCACCACATCATCGAACTTGCGCCCCTGCTTGGGCGAGCTGACCCGACCGCCTGCGAACTGCACCGCACCTGCGCCGCAGCCGTCCAGGCCGGCCACAAACTGGGCCAGGCTTGATCGCACCTGCGCCGCCGCGTACTGCGCGGCGCGGGCGTTGAGGTCGGTGCCGGCCGAGGCGGCGGTGGCCGAGGCGTTGGGCACCTTGCTGGTGTCGCTGGCGGTGACCAGCACGCGAGCCAGGGGGACACCGAGTTCATCGGCCACCACCTGCGCCACCTTGGTGTGCAGGCCCTGACCCATTTCGGTGCCGCCGTGGTTGACCTGCACACTGCCGTCGGTATAGACGTGCACCAAGGCGCCGGCCTGGTTGAACAGGGTCGCCGTAAAGGAGATGCCAAACTTGACCGGCGTGAGCGCGATGCCCCGCTTGATGACCGGGCTTTGGGCGTTCCACTGGGCCAGCGCCTCACGCCGCTCGGCATAGCCGCTGCTGCGCGCCAGGGCATCAACCAGAGGCTCGAGGATGTTGTCTTCCACCTTCATCTGGTAATGCGTCACATCGCGCGTGCCGATGCCATAAAAATTGCGCCGCCGCACCGCCAAGGGGTCCAGCCCCAGGTGGCGGGCGATGTCGCTCAAGATGGCCTCAATCACGATCATGCCCTGCGGACCGCCAAAGCCGCGAAACGCGGTCTGGCTCTGCAGGTGAGTCTTACAGCGGTGCGAAACAATTTCCACATCCGACAAAAAGTAGCCGTTGTCGGCATGAAAGATGGCGCGGTCGGCCACCGGCCCGCTGAGGTCAGCCGAAAAACCGCAATTGGCCGCCATCATGAGTTGCAAGCCGGTGATCAGGCCGGTGGCGTCAAAGCCAACCGTGTAGTCGTACTCGAAAGGGTGGCGCTTGCCGGTGATCATGAAGTCGTCATCGCGATCGAGCCGCAGCTTGACCGGGCGCTGGAACTTTTGTGCGGCAAGGCAGGCCCAGACCGCCATGTGTCCGGCCTGGGTTTCTTTGCCGCCAAAGCCGCCGCCCATGCGCCGGCACTGCACCGTGACGCGGTGGCTGTCGATGCCCAGGGCGTGAGCGATCCAGTGCTGCACCTCGCCGGGGTGCTGGGTGCTCGAATGCACCAGATACTGACCCTGCTCTTGCGGCACGGCGTAGGCGATCTGCCCTTCGAGGTAAAAGTGCTCCTGCCCGCCGACCTCGAGCGAGCCACTGAGCCGGTGCGCGGCGCGCTCGATCGCAGCCTCGGGCTCGCCGCGGCGCACTGTCACCGGGGGCAGCACCTGGCTGCGCTCTGCCAGCGCCTGCCGCACCGTCAAGATGGCCGGCAGCGGCTCGATATCGAGCCCGATACGGCGCGCGGCCTTGCGTGCCCGCATCACGCTGTCAGCCACCACCAAGGCGACGACCTGGCCGATGTGCTCGACCTTGCCCTGCGCCAAAATCGGCTCGTCATGGGCGTAGGTGGCCAGCAAGGGGTCGCCAGCAATGTCGGCAGCCTGCACCACGCCGACCACGCCCGGCATGGCCAGCGCAGCGCTGCAGTCCAGGCCCAGCAGCCGGCCGTGGGCCACGTTTGACATCACCGGAGCCGCGTAAAGCGTGCCTTTGAGCTCGGCCATGTCGTCCACATACGGGGCCAAGCCCTGCACCTGGGCGCGCGCGCTTTCGTGCGCATGTGAGCTTCCGGCTGCCGGCTCGCAAGTCGCCGCTTGAGCGGCCAGGGACGGCGCGTTCATGCCAGGGCTCCCGGCTGCACCGATTCCAGGTTGATCGCGTCGTGGCCCTGGGTCTGCAGCCACAGTCGCTCGAGCAAATTGCCCAGCACCTGGCGCCGGTAGGCGGCCGAAGCGCGCATGTCGGAGATCGGCTCAAACTCCTCGCGCAGGGTCTTGATGGCCTGCTCGAGCGTCTGGCGGGACCAGGGCTGATCGCGCAGCGCCGCTTCGGTCTTGCGCGCGCGCACCGGCGTGGCCGCCACGCCGCCGACACCGATCGAGATCTCGGCGACCCGATCGCCCTGCAGCCTCAGGGCAAAGGCCAGGCACAGCGCGGAAATGTCGTCGTCGTAGCGCTTGGAGATCTTGTAGGCGCGCAGCCACTGCCCGGGCGCTGCCGGAGGCAGCGGCACGTCGACATAGGCCAGCAGCTCATCGGACGCGAGCTTGTTCTTGCGGTAACCGGTGTAGAAGTCTTCCACCGGCATCTGCCGCTCGCCGCGCACGCTGGCAAGCACCACGCGGGCACCCAGGGCGATCAGCAGGGGCATGGAGTCGCCGATCGGCGAGCCGTTGGCCACGTTGCCGCCGAGCGTGCCCGAGTTGCGCACCGGCAGACCGGCAAAACGCGCGGCGAAGGGCTCGAGCTGCGGCCAGCTCTGGCACAGGGCGTCGTAGGCCTCCTGCAAGGTCACGGCCGCACCGATGCGCATCACCGACCCCAGGGTACGCACCCGGCGCAGCTCGGCCACCCGGCTCAGGTCGAGCACCTGGGCAAACTCTTGGTGTCCCTTGGTCACCCAAAGGCCGACATCGGTGCAGCCCGCCACCACCTGCGCCTGCGGGTAGCGCTCGCGCAGGCGCAGCAATTGCTCAAGGCCCAGCGGCTGCAGGTAGGCGCCGTCTTCGGCCGCTTGTGGCGAGATCTGGCGCAGGCCCTCGCAGACCGCAGCACGATCGAGCCTGACCGCAGGCAAGGCGGCCATTTCGGTGGCTGCCTCCAAAATCGGCCGATAACCGGTGCAGCGGCATAAATTGCCGGACAAAGCCTGCTGCGCCTGCTCGCGCGTGAGCCGCTGGCCCGGCGCGCTGCGCTCGTACAGCGCGAACAGGCTCATGACGAAGCCTGGGGTGCAAAAGCCGCACTGGCTGGCATGGGCCTGCACCAGGGCCTGCTGCACGGGGTGCAGCTGCCCCGGAGCCACCCCGATCAAGGGGTCGGCCACCAGGTCCTCGACCGTCCACAGAGCCAGTCCATCAACCGAATGGGCCAGGCGGATGCAGCTGTTGATGGCCCGCAGCTGCAACTGGCCCGCCGCATCGCGCTCGCCCAGCACCACGGTGCAGGCACCGCAGTCGCCCTCGCCGCAGCCCTCCTTGGTCCCAGTGCAGGCCAGGTCTTCCCGCAAGACCTCAAGCAAGGTGCGCTGCGGTGGTACATTGCGCAGCGTGACAGGCTGCCCGCGCCGCAGGAAACGAATCGTCTGGGTCGATGGCTGGACGGTCATGTACACAAGGCCTGAAGATGGACACCACGGCATCATAGGGATGTTCGGATCACTTGCACGCATGAGCCCCTACCAAGAAACAGCCTGTTTCGGGCGCCGTCGGCTCGCGCCCGAAGGATCAGGCCCGCCCCCCGAGCCCACCCGGGCACAGCCCGCCAGTCCGAGCGGGCTGCGCGTGCCCAAGAAGGTACCGGCATGAACAGCACGACCGAGCCACTGCGCCTGTCGCTGCAAGGCATCACCAAACGCTACCCCTCGGTGGTGGCCAACGACCGGGTCGACCTTGAGGTGCTGCCTGGCCAGGCCCACGCCGTGCTGGGCGAAAACGGCGCCGGCAAGTCGACGCTGATGAAGGTCATCTATGGCGCCGTCAAGCCCGATGAGGGACAGATTTTCTACAACGGACAGCCGGTGCAGATCCGCAATCCGCAACAGGCGCGGGCCCTGGGCATCAGCATGGTGTTTCAGCACTTCAGCCTGTTTGACACCCTGACCGTGGCCGAAAACGTGTGGCTGGGACTGGACAAGTCGCTGACCCTGCAGCAGGTGCGTCAGGGCATCGAGGCCAAGGCCGGCGAGTACGGCCTGGAAATCGCCCCGGACCGGCCGGTGCACACGCTCAGCGTGGGCGAGATGCAGCGGGTTGAAATCATCCGCGCTTTGCTGACCCAGCCGCAGTTGCTGATTCTCGATGAGCCGACCTCGGTGCTCACGCCGCAGGCGGTCGAAAAACTCTTTGCAGTGCTGCGGCAATTGGTCAGCCAAGGCTGCAGCGTGCTCTACATCAGCCACAAACTCCATGAAATCCGCGCCCTGTGCTCGGCCTGTACCGTGCTGCGCGGCGGGCGCGTGACCGGCGTGTGCGACCCGCGCGAGGAGTCCAACGCCTCGCTCAGCCGGATGATGATCGGCGCCGAGCCGCCGCCGCTGCAGGTGCACCAACGTCAGCCCACGCAGGCGGTGCTGTCGGTGCGCGAGCTCAGCCTGCCCAAGGCCGAGCCCTTTGGCGTCGACCTCGATCGCATCAGCCTGCAGGTGCGCGGCGGCGAGGTGGTGGGCATCGCCGGCGTCTCGGGCAATGGCCAGCGCGAACTGATGTGGGCGCTGTCGGGTGAAGACGCGCGCCGGCCGGGCCGCGCCGGCACCCTGGAACTGCTGGGACGAGATATCGCCGGGCTCGGGCCGGTCGCCCGTCGCCGACTGGGCCTGCACTTCGTGCCCGAAGAGCGACTCGGTCGCGGCGCGGTGCCCTCGATGAGCCTGGCTCACAACCTGCTGCTGACGCGCAGCGAGGCGCTCGGTACAGGCGGCTGGATTCGCACCGGCGCGCTGGCCGAGCAGGCGCGCTCGCTGATCGAGCGCTTTCGGGTCAAGGCCGGTGGGCCGCAGGCGCTGGCGCAGTCACTGTCTGGGGGTAACTTGCAAAAGTTCATCGTCGGCCGTGAGATCGAAGCGCGGCCCAAGATGCTGATCGTCTCCCAGCCCACCTGGGGCGTCGACGTCGGTGCGGCAGCGCAGATCCGCAGTGAAATCCTGGCCTTGGCCGATGCCGGCTGCGCGGTGCTGGTGGTCAGCGAGGAGCTCGACGAATTGTTCGAAATCTGCGACCGCCTCTATGTGATCGCCAAAGGGCGGCTGTCTCCCAGCATCGCGCGCGATCAGGCCAGCGTCGAGCGCATCGGCGAGTGGATGAGCGGGCTGTGGCCCGAGCCCAACGCGGCCGCAGCGGAGGGTCATCATGCTCAGACTTGAGCCGCGCCCCGGCGCCTCGCGCCTGTGGACCTACGCATCGCCGCTGCTGGCCATCGCCCTGACCGTGGGCCTGGGCGTGCTGATCTTTCTGGCGCTCGACAAGGACCCGGTGCGTGCGCTGCAGATGTTCTTCTGGGAGCCGCTGAAGTCCAAATACGCGATCGGCGAGCTG
>CANHBU010000162.1 GCA_947458345.1 Comamonadaceae bacterium | reverse complement strand
GCTGGCCTCCAGCAGCCAGCCATTGGCGCCATGGTCCCCAAAAAATGGGCGCGCAAAGCGGTGACCCGCAATTTGATCAGGCGCCAGATTTACAGCTTGGCTGAGCACCAACTGCCCCACCGGCCTGCTCTGGCTTATGTGGTGCGCCTGCGCAGAAGTTTTTCGGCGCAGCGTTTTTTGGCGGCCTCTTCGGTGCCACTGAAAAACGAGGTGCGCGCGCAACTTGTGTTGTTGCTGGCCCAAGCGCAAATCGGAAAGCCGCAATGAGACTCTTGTGGCTCGTCCAAACCCCTAAGCGCGCTTTGATGTTCGCGGTGCGGGCCTATCGCCTTCTGCTCAGTCCCAGCCTGGGCTCATCGTGCCGTTTTGAGCCCAGCTGCTCGGCCTACGCCTTGCAAGCGCTTGAGCGCCATGGAGCGGCCGGGGGAAGCTATTTGACTTTGCGTCGCCTGGTTCGCTGCCACCCTTGGTGGGAAGGCGGTCATGACCCGGTGCCGCACCATCTTTTCAACCGTTTGAAGGCGGCGCCACCGAGCGCTTGCCCACCCGAGTCCTCATGAACGATATCCGCCGAACCATTTTGTGGGTGATTTTTGGTTTTTCCATGGTTCTGCTTTGGGACCAATGGCAAATCCACAACGGTCAAAAACCCACCTTCTTTCCCCAACCCCCGGCGCCGACCGCAAAAACAGGCGAGGCACCCAGTTCAGCACCCAACGCAGCATCCAGCGCAGCGCCCAGTGCAAGCCCTAATGCCGTACCCAATGCCGTACCCAGCGCCTCAGGCGTGCCAGCAGCCAGCAGCCCGGCAGCTTCAGCCCTTCCCAGCCATCAGGCGAGCACGGCGCCGGCCCGCCAGCAGGTGGAGGTCAAGACCGATGTCTTGCGCTTGCGCTTTGACACCGAGGGTGGGTCCCTGGTGCATTCGGCTTTTGTCAAATACGCAGATTTGAACGCCCGCGACAAAGGCTTTGTGCTGTTTGACGAGAGCAAGGAGCGTGTTTACCTGGCCCAAAGCGGTTGGATCGGAGCAGCGGGGACTTCTTTGCCCAACCACAAAACCCCAATGACGCTGGTGCCCGGCGAGCGCGAACTCAAAGCCGGGCAGGACACCTTGGAGCTGCGCTTTGAGTCGGCCGAGGTGGGCGGCCTGCAGTGGATCAAGACCTATGTGCTAAAGCGCGGCGCATACGACATCACCGTGCGTCACGAGCTGATCAACAAGAGTGCAAACAGCCAGCCGGCGCAGCTTTACCTGCAGCTCGTGCGCGATGGCAACAAGCCCGAAGGCGAGTCGGCGTTTTACTCCACCTTCACCGGGCCGGCCGTCTACACCGAAGCCAAAAAGTACCAGAAGGTTGAATTTAGCGACATCGAAAAAAACAAGATGGAGCATGAAAAGCAAACCAACAATGGCTACGTGGCCATGGTGCAGCACTACTTTGCCTCAGCATGGTTGTTGGCCCAGGGGGTGCAGCGCGAGGTATTCATGCGCAAGGTGGACACCAATTTGTACGCGGTGGGCATGATTGCCCCGATCGAGGCCTTGGCTGCGGGGGCCAGCAAGACGGTCGAGGCGCGCTTGTTCGTCGGCCCGCAAGAAGAAAAAGCGCTGGAGGCCATCGCCCCGGGGCTAGAGCTGGTTAAGGACTACGGCTGGTTCACAATTTTGGCCAAGCCCTTGTACTGGCTTTTGTTTGAACTGCACAAGGTGATCAACAACTGGGGCTGGGCCATCGTGGCTTTGGTGCTGGTGATCAAGATCGCTTTTTACTGGCTCAACGCCAAGGCCTATCAGAGCATGGCCAAAATGAAGGCCATCAACCCGCGCATCATGGAGATGCGCGAGCGGCTCAAGGACAAGCCGCAAGAGATGCAGATGGCGATGATGAAGATTTATCGCGAGGAAAAAGTCAACCCGATGGGGGGGTGTTTTCCGATCATGGTGCAAATCCCGGTCTTCATTGCCTTGTATTGGGTTTTGCTCTCGAGCGTGGAGATGCGGGGTGCACCCTGGGTCGGCTGGATCTCGGACTTGTCAGCCCCCGACCCCTATTTCTTGCTGCCCATCGTGATGACGCTGACCACCTTGCTGCAGACCGCGCTCAACCCTTTGCCGCCCGATCCGCTGCAGGCCAAGCTGATGTGGTTCATGCCCCTGATCTTTAGCGTGATGTTCTTTTTCTTCCCGGCCGGACTGGTGCTCTACTGGATCACCAACAACATCTTGTCGATCGCGCAGCAGTGGATGATCAACACCCGCATGGGTGTCCCGCCGCAGTTCAATCTGCCTAAGTTCAAGTGAGCCAGGAATCGGTCTGACGCTGTGCATCGCTGTCGTTGCCAAGAGCGCCGCGACTTGACCATCCTTGCGTTGACGGCGCCGTGTGCGTCGTCTTCTAGGAGCTCTTGTATCGGCCTGTTTGGTCGTGGCGAGCGCAGCGTGGCAATCCATAAAATACCGGTAAAACAGAGCCCCATGGGCCCCCACTTCGCTGCGCCTGCGTCGATGCCGGGCTCTTACGGGCCTTGGCCAGCGGCTCTGTAGCGCCCCGGCGCACTTGCCATCGGAGGTCGCCGTGTTCATCCATCAAGAAGACCCCATTGCTGCGATTGCCAGTGCCCCCGGCCGGGGTGCAGTCGGCATGGTGCGGGTGTCGGGTCAAGGGCTGGCGCCGTTGGCGCGCATCCTCACCGGCCGAGACCTGGTGCCAAGAGTGGCCAGCTATGGCCCCTTTCTTGACCTGAACGGCCAAGCCATCGATCGTGGACTGGCACTGTTCTTCCCCGCGCCCCACTCCTTCACCGGAGAAGACGTGCTGGAGTTGCAGGCCCACGGCGGCCCGGTGGTGCTGCAGTTGCTGCTGCAGCGTTGCCTGCAGGCCGCAGCGCAGATCGAACCCCAAACCGGGCGGCCTGTGTTGGCGTTTTTGCGGCCGGCCCAGCCCGGGGAGTTCACTCAGCGGGCCTTTCTCAATGACAAGATCGATCTGGCGCAAGCTGAGGCGATTGCCGACCTCATAGACGCCAGCACCGAAACCGCCGCGCGTTCAGCGGCCCGCTCGCTGTCGGGTGAGTTTTCGCAAGAAATCCAGGCCCTGCTCGAGCTGCTCATCCGTTTGCGCATGCTCATTGAGGCCACGCTCGACTTTCCCGAGGAAGACATTGACTTCATCGAGCAGGCCGATGCCCGCGGTCAGCTCGAGCGGCTACAGCAGCGGCTGGCCTCGGTCATGCAACGCGCCCAGCAGGGCGCCATCTTGCGTGAAGGCATCAAGGTGGTGATTGCGGGCCAGCCCAATGCGGGCAAGAGCTCATTGCTCAATGCCCTGGCCGGCGCCGAGCTGGCCATCGTCACACCGATTGCCGGCACCACCCGCGACAAAGTCTCGCAGCTGATACAGATTGAGGGCGTGCCCTTGCACGTGGTGGACACCGCGGGTTTGCGAGACCCGCAGGAGCCGGGCGTTGACGAGGTCGAGAAGATCGGCATCGCGCGAGCCTGGGCCGAAATTGGCACCGCCGATGCAGTGCTCTTTTTGCACGATTTGCCTCGCCACCAGGGTCAAGACGAATCGGCCCGCGTGTACCGAACCGCCGACGAGGCCATTGCGCAGTTGCTGGCTCGCCAGCTCCCCGCAGCCACGCCGGTGCTGCAGGTGTGGAACAAGATGGATTCGGCTGCGCCCGGCGCGCATGAGCAAGCCTTGCAAATTTCCGCCAAGACCGGCCAAGGGCTGGCCGAGCTGCGCAGCGAGTTGCTGCGCATCGCTGGCTGGCAGTCCCAGCCCGAGGGTGTTTTCATGGCCCGCCAGCGCCATGTGCAGGCGCTCCATGCGGTGCAGGCGCAGCTCCATCTGGCCCAGGCGCAGCTGCGCTCGAGCGCCCCTGCCCTCGACCTTCTGGCCGAAGACCTGCGACAGGCTCAGACGGCGCTGAGCCAGATCACCGGTGAGTTCACGCCAGACGATTTGCTGGGCGAGATTTTTTCCAAGTTCTGCATTGGCAAGTAGCGCTTGCCACAGCGCCATGCGGGGCCTGTGCTCGCTACACTGATCCGCTCAATGAAGGAGCTTTGCCCATGAAATCGCGCGCTGCTGTGGCCTTCCAGGCCGGCCAACCCCTGCAGATCATCGACATCGATGTTGCCCCGCCGAGAAAAGGTGAGGTGCTGATCAAGGTCACCCACACAGGCGTGTGCCACACCGACGCCTTTACCCTCTCCGGTGAAGACCCCGAGGGGCTGTTCCCAGTGGTGCTGGGTCACGAGGGCGCGGGTATCGTGGTCGAGGTCGGCGAGGGTGTGACCAGCGTCCAGCCCGGCGACCATGTGATCCCGCTATACACCGCCGAATGCGGCCAGTGCCTGTTTTGCAAGTCTGGCAAAACCAATTTGTGCGTGGCGGTGCGTGCCACCCAAGGCAAGGGCGTGATGCCCGACGGCACCACCCGCTTTTCCTATCAGGGTCAGCCCATCTTCCACTACATGGGCTGCTCGACCTTCAGTGAGTACACCGTGGTGGCCGAGGTCTCGCTGGCCAAGATCCGGCCTGACGCCAACCCCGAGCAGGTGTGCCTGCTCGGCTGCGGCGTCACCACGGGTCTGGGCGCGGTCAAGAACACCGCCAAGGTGCAGTCGGGCGACACGGTGGCCATTTTTGGTCTGGGCGGCATCGGGCTGGCGGTGGTGCAGGGCGCCAAGCTGGCCCAGGCCGGTCGCATCATTGCCATCGATACCAACCCGAGCAAGTTCGAGCTGGCGCGCACCTTTGGCGCCACCGACTGCGTCAATCCCAAGGATCACGACAAACCGATACAGCAGGTGATCGTGGAGATGACCGGCTGGGGCGTGGACCACAGTTTTGAGTGCATCGGCAACACCCAGGTGATGCGGGCGGCGCTGGAGTGCGCGCACCGCGGCTGGGGTCAGTCGGTGATCATCGGCGTGGCTGGCGCGGGCCAGGAAATCTCCACCCGCCCCTTCCAGCTGGTCACCGGCCGGCGCTGGCTGGGCACCGCTTTTGGTGGCGTCAAAGGCCGCAGCGAATTGCCCGGCATGGTCGACGACGCCATGGCCGGCCGCATTGAGCTGGCTCCCTTTGTTACCCACACCATGGGCTTGAGCGAGATCAATCACGCCTTCGACTTGATGCACGAGGGTAAGTCGATACGTTCTGTGGTGCATTTTTGAGGGCGCAAATCAGGGTAGCAAGAATTCGGGAATCGCCGACTTCCTTGGTATTTCTACTAGTAGACATGTCAACCATCTCTGGCCGACAGTAGCCCCGGGTTGCACACTGTTCCGGGTGGGCGCCCGTGACATTCAACGAGCAGGAGACAAACATGGGCTTCAGGATGAATTGGTTGCGCGGCGCCCTGGTG
>CANHBU010000161.1 GCA_947458345.1 Comamonadaceae bacterium | reverse complement strand
GAGCAGGCGACTGAGCCGAGCGGCTTGGACTTGTAGCTGCGCGGCAATCTCGAGTCGGCGGCTGGGCTCGAGTCGCGAGGAGACGGCCGCCACGCTGAGGGCGGCCATGGGGGCGAGCGTCGGGATGATCACGCCCACCGCGGCCGTACCGGGGTGCACCGGCCCGTCGAGGAAGGCAAAGCCTTGTTCACGGCCTTGCTCGACCAGTTCGCGCACGCGCTCGAGCGACAGGGACGACAGTTTGGGGTAGCGCTCGGCATGGCCGGTGATGATGTCTTCGGCCTCAGCCGGGGGGAGGGCGCACAAGATGGCCAGGCCGCCGGCGCCCACACCCAGCGGGCGCCGCACCCCCACATCGAGGGTGAGCGCCTTGATCGGGTAGTCTCCCAGCGCCCTTGCCGAGCACACCGCCTCGTTGCCGCGCCGCTCGCTCAGGTAGACCGTGTCCTGCGTGAGTTCGGCCAGCGTTGCCAGCGTGTTTTCGCAGCGCTGGGCCAGCTGAAAACGCGGCTGTGCCAGCAGTCCGAGCTCGTAGATCAAGGGGCCGAGCAGGTATTTGCGTGTCACCGCATGGCGCTCGAGCACGCCCTCGCTTTCCAGGCGCTGCAGCATGCGAAAGCAGGTGGAACTGGGCAGGCCGCTGGCAGCGGTGATGTCACCCAGGCGCATGCCGCTGCGGCCCCTGGAGGCAACGACGCGCAGCAGGTTGACGACCCGCTCGATGCTTTGCGTGCCGTCGGCGTTAATGCGGGCATTCATACGGGGATTCGTGCGGACATTTGTGCTCCCAGGCCGCCTGCGGCCCGGCTGCCGTCTTGAGGTGATTCCCACCATGCGGCAAATCTTCGGGTTTGCGAGAGCCTACGGTTTAGTGTTGTTTGGTTCAATGCAAGCCATCCCTTTGAAACCAAAGTTGCCACATGGTGGAAATCGTAGCAGAGCCCATCCCCCAGACCATGACCGAGAAGATCCTCGCCCGCGCCAGCGGACAGGCTTTTGTGCGGGCTGGGCAGGAGATCGAGGCCCGTCCGGATTTCGTCATCAGTTACGACTTCCCGGGCTATACCGATGTGTTTTTCCGAGAGGCGCGCGAGGAGTTCGGGGTCGATAAAGTCGACACGCCCGAGCGCTTTGTGCTGTTCATCGATCACATGGTGCCGGCGGCCACTCCCAAGGAAGAGGAGTTGCACAAGATCACGCGGGCCTGGGGTGCGGCTCAGGGCGTGCCCGTGCACGAGCGCCGGGGCATCGGGCACCAAGTGTCTGCCGAGCTCGGTTACGCCACGCCCGGCGCCTTTGTGGTGCACTTCGATGGCCACGTCAGCCAGCTGGGTGCTTTCGGAACCTATGCTTTTGGCGCGCGCAAGGGGGTTTTGGAGGCCTATGTCTCGCCAACCCTGGCGATGACCGTGCCGCCCACGGTCAAGATCATCGTCACCGGGCACTTGCAGCCCGGCGTGATGGCACGGGATGTTTTTCATCATCTCGTGCGCGTCATGGGCCCCTCGTCTTGCGCCTTCAAGGCCGTTGAGTTGGCGGGCCCAGTGATCGATGCGATGAGCATTGAGGGCCGTCAGACCTTGTGTGGTCAAGCAATGTTCCTGGGGGCCAACACCATGCTCATAGCCCCCGATGAGCGCACGCTGGCCTACACGAAAGGCCGTGCCAAGCTGGACCTGCCCCCGGTTTACCCGGATGAAGACGCGATCTACGAGCGCGTGGTGACGGTCGATGTCTCCGACCTCGAGCCCATCGTCGTCATTCCGCCGAGCCCGGCCAATACCCGCAACTTGCGCGACCATGTCGGCCTTGAGGTCCATGCCGGCTATTTGGGCTCTTGCGCAAGCGGCCGGCTGGAAGACTTGCGCATCGCCGCAGAGGTTTTACGCGGTCGGCAGATCAAGCCCGGCTTTCAGCTGCACGTGGTGCCGACCTCGCAGGCCATCATGGCGCAGGCCGCTCGAGAGGGCCTGCTCGAGACGCTGGTGGAAGCCGGTGCCTTTGTGAGCTCGCCCACCTGCGACTACTGCTACGGGCGCATTGCCACCATGGCCGACAAGCAGCGCGCCGTCTCCACCGGCACGCTCAACACGCCCGGCCGCATGGGCAGCGTGGACAGTGAAATCTACATCTGCAACGCGGCCGTCGTGGCGGCCTCGGCCCTTGAGGGGCAAATTGCAGATCCCCGCCCCTATCTCGCCTCGGTGCCGTCATGAGCTTGCCCAATCTGCGCGGACGGGTGGCCTGGGTCTTTGACGAGCCAGACTACGACATCGACCTGATCATCGGGGTGGGCAACATCAAGATCACCGATGTCAAGGAGCTGGCTGCCCTGGTCATGGCCGACCGTGATCCGAACTTCGCAGCCAGTGTGCAGCGCGGCGATTTGCTGGTGGGCGGGCACAATTTTGGCTACGGCCATCCCCACTATCCAGCCATGCGCGCCATGCGCTACCTGGGTATTTCCGCGGTGGTGGCCGAGTCTTTTTCCCCCGGCTTTTTTCGCGGCGAAATCAGCATGGGCTTTCCGCTGGTCACCTGCCCCGGCATCTTGGCGCAGGTGCAGCGCGGCGACGAGATCGAGGTCGACTGGTCCAAGGCCTGTGTGCGTCATCTTGGCCGCGGCAGCAGCCTGCCCTTGCAGCCGCTCAATGCCGCCGAGAGGCAAACTCTGGAGGCCGGAGGCCTCATCCCCTACCTCAAGCAGCGCCTGGCGCGCAGCGCAGGAGCCCGAGCATGAATGAACAGCGTCAGTGGCTTAAACAACGCCTGGCCAGCGGCTCGACCGCCTGGTTTGCAGGCGCGCAAGACGCGTTGTCGGCGCGCTTGGTAGACCAGTCTGGCTTTGACGGCGTGTTTACCACCGGTTTTGGCGTCTCGGCCTCGCTGCTGGGCCAGCCCGATATGGAGCTCTACACGATGAGCGAAAACCTCGGGGTGGTCGACCATATCGTCAATGTCGTGCGCAAGCCGGTCTTTGCCGATGCCGATACGGGCTATGGCAACGTGCTCAATATCCAGCGCA
Organism: Comamonadaceae bacterium; assembly: GCA_947458345.1. Taxonomy (GTDB): domain Bacteria; phylum Pseudomonadota; class Gammaproteobacteria; order Burkholderiales; family Burkholderiaceae_C; genus Polaromonas. Next base: position 2,383 of record CANHBU010000161.1, on the reverse strand, counting down.
CCGTGCGTGCGTTCGAAAAAGCCGGCGTGGCCGCGCTGTCCATCGAAGACCAGCTCAGCCCCAAACGCTGCCCTGCGGCAGCCAGCGCGCTGGTGACCGTGCCGATGGCCGACGCGGTGGCCAGGATCCGCGCCGCGGTGGACGCCCGGCGCGACCCGGACTTGCTGATCGTGGCGCGCACCGATGTGAAGGATCCGGGCGAAGCGCTGGAACGCGCTGCCCGCTTCGCAGAAGCCGGCGCCGACCTGATCCAGCCCATCACGCCCACCTTCAGCAGCCATGCCGACTTGGTCAAGCTGCGCCAAACTTGCGGCCGGCCCTTGTCGCTGCAGTTGATGGAGGGCACCTGGATGGCCAGCCTCAACCGCTCGCAGATCGAGGCGGTGGCTGGCATGGCCACCTATCCCATCGTGGCCCTGCTCACGGTGATTCACGCCCTGCGCACCAATCTCACGGCGCTGGCCGAACGCTGCGGGCAGCCGATGGGCGAGCTGCCTTGCCCGCGCACCCCGATCGCTCAATTCAAGCAGGTGATCGGCTGGCACGACCTCGAAAAGCAGCAAGAGCGCCTCGAGCTGGGCGCCTCAGGCCAGGACCAGCGGCCTTCACCGTCTTGATCGCATCCTTCCCTTATTGCCACAACCCAAACTACCAGGAGAGCTCTCATGTCCGTTAACCGTCGTCTCGCCAGCACCGCCCTTTTGGGCTCGGCCCTTGCTGCGGCCTTGCCCGCCTGGGCCCAGAGCCCGGCTTTCCCGAACAAGCCGATCCGCATCATCGTGCCGTATCCGGCTGGCGGGGCCACCGATGTGTCTGCGCGTCTGGTGGGCCAGCGGCTACAAGAAGAGCTCAAGCAAGCCGTGATCGTGGACAACCGCCCGGGCGCCAGCGGCAACCTGGGCATGCAGGCCCTGCTGCAAAGCCCGGCTGATGGCCATACCCTGGCCATGAGTCTGACCGGCATGCTCTCGATTAACCCAGCCACCTACGCCAAGGCCGGCTTTGGCGCCACTGACGTGGTGCCCATTGCCCGCGTGATGCTGGCGCCCCTGGTCTTGGTGGTTCCCCTGAACTCTCCTTGGCGCTCGGTGCAAGACCTTGTGGCCGCAGGCAAGGCCGCGGGCAAGGGCGGTCTGCCTTATGGTTCTACCGGCGCGGGCGGCATCTCGCACGTCGCATCCGAGTTGGTCAACGCTGCGGCTGACGGCAACTACACCCATGTGCCCTACCGGGGCGGCGCGCCCCTGGTGCAGGCCCTGCTGGCCAGCGAAGTGCGCTGGGGCCTGCTGGGCACAGCCGATGCCCGTGCGCAAATTCAAGGCGGCAAGCTCAAGGCCCTGGGCCAGTTGCGCGCGACCCGCTCAGAACTGTGGCCCGACCTGCCGACCCTGACCGAGCAAGGCCTGCGCGGCGGTGTCGATTTCGACATGTGGTTCGGTCTGGTGGCACCGGCCAAGACCCCAGCGGCGGTCGTCGCGATGCTCAACCAGAAGGTCGCGCAGATCGTGGCCGAGCCCGAGTTCCGCAAGCGCCTGAGTGACCTCGGTGGTGTCTCGCCCACCACGGGCAACTCGGTGGAGGCCTTCAATGAGGTGATCCAGCGCGAGCTGGCCGTCTTGCCCAAGAAAGCACTCGAGCTGGGCCTCAAGCTCGACTAAGGCTCCGCGCAGGTCCTGGGTCGGTCCTGGGTCGGTCCTGGGTCTGTCCTGTGAGCGGCCCTTCAAGCGGCCCCGCCGATCTCGCTTCCTGGCTCCAGGTGGCGATGACCGGGCGGCTAGATGCGGCCTAACTCAGGAACTGCGCTTGCGGTGCATGGGGCTTGCTGCTCAGCAGCTGGCGAGCCGCAGCAGCCGCCACACAGGCCGTCCAGCACAGCCACGCCGACCAGAAGGTGTGGCTGGGGAAATGGGCGCCGCGTATCCACTGGGTCAGTCCAAACACCACGCCGGCCAGACCCACGCTGGCGATCACCCAGCGCGCGAGCACCGGTCGGTGGGGGCGCCACAGGAAGTACAAGCCGAAGAAGGCAAAGGCTGTCACGGCGTGTCCCGAGGGAAAGCAGTGGCCCGGACCGCCATCACTCAAGCCCAGGAGCCAGTGCGGCACATAGGGCACGGTGCCACCGAATTCAATCAAATCCCATGGGCAGCTGGTGGTGCTGACGCGCTTGAATGCCGGCACGAGCAGCGCCACAGCAAGGGTGGTGCCCAGCCAGAACACGCGTTCCCGCTGATCGGGTCCGGGCAGCAGGGGGCGCGCGGTATCCATCACAAAGAGCAGCAGCACGCCGGTGCCGAGCCAGTGTCCACCGTCGTGGAGCACCCCACGGCTCCACCAGCTGTCGCGCCAGGCGAACCCGGCAGCGCCGCCGAAATAGTGTGTC
>CANHBU010000160.1 GCA_947458345.1 Comamonadaceae bacterium | reverse complement strand
GGAAAAGGAACCACCAGATTCACCGGCTTGGAAGGCCAGGCCGATTGCGCCTGGCTGCCCAGACTGAAGCCGGCCGCAGTGGCAGCCGAGTAGCGCAGCAAGGCGCGGCGTGACAGGGGGAAGTGCTTCATCTTGTCTCCTTTTGAATGAACGCGCCGTGGCGTCGACACGAAACCGCCAGGACTTGCGGGCCAGTTTGCGCCCAGGGTCTTCTTAACGGCTCAGTTGTATTGTCGCGGCAGTTCGGGCCTGACTGGCAGGCCGGGTCAATGGCCCTGGCTGGCTGCCCGCTGGCGCCCCGACCACACCCACAATGCCAGACCCGCGGCCACCATGGGCAGACACAGCCACTGCCCCATGGTCAAGCCCAGGCTGAGCAAGCCCAGGTAGTCGTCGGGCTGGCGATAGTACTCGGCAATAAAACGGAACACGCCGTAGCCGATCAAGAAGGCGGCCGACACCCGCCCCTGCGGCTGCGGCTTTCGAGCCAGTAGCCACAGCAGCACAAAAAGAAGCAGACCTTCGAGCAAAAACTGATAAATCTGCGAAGGATGTCGGGGCGCCGGGCCCGCGCCCGGAAAGACCATGGCCCAGGGCAGGGAGGGATCGGCCACCCTGCCCCACAGCTCACCATTGATGAAGTTGCCCAGGCGCCCCGCCGCCAGGCCCGTGGGCACGCAAGGCGCGATCAGGTCCATCACCTGGAGCCAGGGGCGGCCACGACTGCGGGCAAACCACCACTGCGACACCAGCACACCGAGCAGACCCCCATGAAAGCTCATGCCGCCTTGCCACACGGCCAGGATCTCCAGCGGATGGGCCGCGTAGTAGCCCGGCTTGTAAAACAGGCAGTAGCCCAGCCGCCCACCGAGCACCACGCCCATCACGCCCAGAAACAACAGGTCTTCCACATCGCGCGCGCTCCAGGGCGCTGGCGTTCGGATGTCGGCATAGGGCTGGTGTTTCAGGCGCTGGCGGGCCAGCAGGAAAAAAAACCCGAAGGCAGCCAGGTAGGTCAGGCCATACCAGTGGATGGCCAGCGGCCCAATTTGCAGGGCCACGGGGTCGATAGAGGGGTGCATCAGCATGGTCGGAGATTGTAGGAGTCGGGGTGTGGGTTGTGGTTTGGGTTGTGGTTTGGGTTCGGGGGTGGGCATCGCAGGGGGTAGCCCCCCGGCCTCATGCTGGGGTACCAGAAATCGGCCGGGGGGCTACCCCCTGCGATGCCTGGGTCCTATTGGGAGACCGAAAACCGGCCGCGGGCTACCGCCTGCGATGCGTGGGTCTCATTGAGAAACCGAAAACCGGCCAAGGGCTAACGCCTGCGATACCTGGGTCTCGTTGAGAAACCGAAAACCGGCCAAGGGCTACCGCCTGCGATGCCTGGGTCTCGTTGGGTGGCCGAAAACCGGCTTGGGGCTACCCCATGCGATGCCTGTGCGGCCGCCCGTCCGGTGGGTCTGGGGGTGGGGCGGCCGGCGATTTCTGGTACCCCAGCATGAGCCGGCCGCCCCACCCCCAGACCCCCCCGCCCCGAAAAATCCACCAACACCCAGCCCCAACACCCAGCCCCAACACCCAGCCGCAATACCCAGCCCCAAACCTAGCCAGCAGGCCGAGCAACCAACCCCACAGTCCGATCAGCCTTCCCTCCTCGAAGCAAGGCAATCCCTACAATGCGCCACCCGATCCACCAACGCCCCCAAGAGACATGAGCGACAAAATCATCCCCATCACCCCGATCAACCGCCGCAGCGCCAACATCACCGAGGGCAAGTCGCGTGCGCCCAACCGGTCCATGTACTACGGCATGGGCTATCAGGAGGGAGACTTCGTCAAGCCCATGATCGGCGTGGCCAACGGCCACAGCACCATCACCCCCTGCAACAGCGGCCTGCAAAAGCTTGCCGACGCAGCCGTCGAAGGCCTGCAAGAGGCCGGCGGCAACCCGCAGGTGTTCGGCGTGCCGACCATCTCTGACGGCATGGCCATGGGCACCGAAGGCATGAAGTATTCGCTGGTCAGCCGCGAGGTGATTGCCGACTGTATCGAGACCTGCGTGCAGGGCCAGTGGATGGACGGCGTGCTGGTGATCGGCGGCTGCGACAAGAACATGCCCGGCGGCCTCATGGGCATGCTGCGCGCCAACGTGCCTTCGATCTACGTCTACGGCGGCACCATCTTGCCGGGCAAGTGGAAGGGCGAGGACCTCAACATTGTCAGCGTGTTCGAGGCTGTGGGCCAGAACGCCGCAGGCAAGATGTCGGACCAGGAACTCAAGGATATCGAGCAGCACGCGATTCCCGGCAGCGGTTCGTGTGGCGGCATGTACACCGCCAACACCATGAGCTCGGCCTTCGAGGCCCTGGGCATCTCGCTGCCCTACTCATCGACCATGGCCAATGTGCACGAAGAAAAGGTGCGCTCGGCCAAGGATTCGGCACGGGTGCTGGTAGAGGCCGTCAAGAAGGACCTCAAGCCGCGTGACATCGTCACACGCCGATCGATCGAAAACGCGGTGGCTGTGATCATGGCCACGGGCGGCTCAACCAATGCGGTGTTGCATTTCCTGGCCATCGCCCATGCCGCTGGCGTAGAGTGGACCATCGACGACTTCGAGCGCATCCGCCAACGCACGCCGGTCTTGTGCGACCTCAAGCCCAGCGGCCGTGCGCTGGCCGTTGACCTGCACACTGCGGGCGGGATTCCTCAGGTGATGAAGATCTTGCTCAACGCCGGCTTGCTGCACGGCGATTGCCTGACGATCAGCGGCCAGACCGTGGCCGAGGTGCTCAAGGACGTGCCCGACGCGCCGCCCGAGCAAAGCGTGATCCACACGATCGAAAACGCGATGTACAAGCAAGGCCACCTGGCCATCCTCAAAGGCAACCTCTCGCCCGAAGGCGCGGTGGCCAAGATCACCGGCTTGAAAAACCCCGTCATGACCGGCCCGGCCCGCGTCTTTGACGACGAGCAATCGGCGCTGCAAGCCATCCTGGACGGCAAGATCAAGGCCGGCGACGTGATGGTGCTGCGCTACCTCGGCCCCAAGGGGGGCCCCGGCATGCCCGAAATGCTGGCCCCCACCGGCGCGCTCATCGGCGCCGGTCTGGGCGAGAGCGTGGGCCTGATCACCGACGGCCGCTTCTCTGGCGGTACCTGGGGCATGGTGGTCGGCCACGTGGCACCCGAGGCAGCGGCCGGTGGCAACATCGCCTTTATCCGCGAGGGCGACTCCATCACCATCGACTCGCATCAGTTGCTGCTGCAGCTCAACGTGAGCGATGCCGAACTGGCCGAGCGCAAAAAAGGCTGGCAAGCCCCCGCACCGCGCTACACCCGCGGCGTGCAAGCCAAGTTCGCCTTCAATGCCTCCAGCGCCAGCAAGGGCGCGGTGCTCGATCTGTATTGAGTTCGGGCCCGAAGCTCGCCCCCAGGCATGGCCACCCAAATGATCCGTGCCCGATACACGATTTCCGCCCCCACACTGGCGCGGTTCAATGCGGCCATCCCCTCGGGTGAACGCAGCAGGGTGGTAGGGCAATGCATGCATCTGGCATTGCAGGAGCGTGAAAAGCGCCTGGAGCAAATCGCCAAGGCCTTCATGGCTGATTCGGCCAGCGCCGCCTGCCTGTTGGACGATGCGGCATGGGACAGCGCTGCGGCCGACGGCCTGGCGGGGGTCTGACGAGCAACAGCATGACCAGCATGTTCAGGTTGGTTGGCGCGAATTTGGTCTCGTTTTGCCCCTGACCCCATCAGGGACAGGCTGGCGCGGTCGACGGGTTTGAGAAACAATCCGTGGCGTCTGGCGAGGGGCAGCTGCGCCGGACAAGACTCAAATCTTTTGTCTGTCTACCTCTTTTAAATTAAACGCATGAAAACCCCTCTGATTGCGGCCCTGCTGGCCGCCGGCTTCTGTCTCAACGCCCAAGCCGACCAGGCCCTGGCGCAGTCCAAAAACTGCATGGCATGCCACGCGGTGGACAAAAAACTGGTGGGCCCGTCCTACAAAGACATCGCCAAGAAATACGGGGGCCAAAAAGACGCGGTCGCCAAACTGGCGGAAAAAGTAATCAAAGGCGGATCGGGTGCCTGGGGCGCAGTGCCCATGCCGGCCAATCCGCAGGTCACCCAGGCCGACGCCCAAAAGCTGGTGACCTGGATCATGGCGCAAAAGTAACAAGCGTCCACCTAAACAAAAGCCCGCTTCAAGAGCGGGCTTTTTTTTGACCGGGCCGACCTTCAGTCGGCGCCGATCAGGGCAGCATGGGCCGACGCTCAGTTGTTCTGCGCCAGCTGCTCCAAAATCGCCGGGTTTTCCAGCGTCGAGGTGTCTTGCGTGATGGCCTCGCCCTTGGCAATGCCTCGCAGCAGGCGGCGCATGATCTTGCCCGAGCGGGTCTTGGGCAGGTTGTCGCCAAAGCGAATGTCCTTGGGCTTGGCAATCGGGCCGATCTCCTTGCCCACCCAGTCGCGCAGTTGCTTGGCAATGGCCTTGGCCTCCTCGCCGGTGGGGCGGGACCGTTTGAGCACCACAAAGGCCACGATGGCCTCGCCGGTCAGCTCGTCGGGGCGACCCACCACGGCCGCTTCGGCCACCAGATCGGTTTTGGCCACCAGGGCCGATTCGATCTCCATCGTGCCCATGCGGTGGCCCGAGACATTGAGCACATCGTCAATGCGGCCGGTGATGCGAAAGTAACCGCGGTCGCTGCTCCTGACCGCGCCGTCGCCGGCCAGGTAGTAGCCCTTGAGCTCGTCGGGGAAGTAGCTTTTCTTAAAGCGCTCCGGATCGCCCCAGATGGTGCGAATCATCGAGGGCCAGGGCTTCTTGACGACCAAGATGCCGCCGCTGCCGTTGGGGATGTCATTGCCCTGCTCATCGACGATGGCCGCCGCGATGCCGGGCAGGGGCAAGGTGCAGGAGCCGGGCACCAGCGGCGTGGCGCCGGGCAGCGGCGTGATCATGTGGCCGCCGGTTTCGGTCTGCCAGAAGGTGTCGACGATAGGGCAGCGCTCGCCACCGACATGCTTGTGGTACCACATCCAGGCTTCTGGATTGATGGGCTCGCCCACCGAGCCCAAAATGCGCAAGCTGCTCAGGTCAGAACGGCTGGGGTGGACCTTGGCGTCGCCCTCGGCGGCCTTGATGAGCGAGCGGATCGCGGTCGGCGCGGTGTAGAACACGGTGACCTTGTGGCGCGCGATCATTTGCCAGAATCGGCCGGCATCGGGGTAGGTGGGCACGCCTTCGAACACCACCTGGGTGGCGCCGGCCACCAGGGGGCCATAGGCCACATAGCTGTGGCCGGTGATCCAGCCGATGTCGGCAGTGCACCAAAACACGTCGCTGGGCCGGATGTCGAAGGTCCAGTCCATGGTCATCTTGGCCCACAGCAGATAGCCTGCCGTGCTGTGCTGCACGCCCTTGGGCTTACCGGTCGAGCCGG
>CANHBU010000159.1 GCA_947458345.1 Comamonadaceae bacterium | reverse complement strand
TCTCGATTGGCCTTGTGCTGACGCTGGGGCTCATGCGCATCGCCAACCTGGCCCATGGCGTGTTCGCGGTTCTGGGTGGCTACCTCGCGTTTAAGTTACCGGCAGTGGCCGGGCTGGGATTTGTCCCGTCGGTTGTATTGGCGGTCACTCTGGTGGTGCTCGTGAGCATTGCCCTGGAGCGGGTGTTCTTTCGCTTCCTGTTTGGCGTCACCGAACTCGAGCAGGTATTGGCCACGATCGGCATGTGTTTTGCCTTCATCGGCTTGCTCACCTTTGCTTTCGGGCCCAATGTCCTGGCCACCAAGTACCCTGAGTGGCTCGCTGGCAATATGAACCTTTTGGGCCGTCCGTTCCCTGTCTATCGGATTTTCGTCATGGTGGCAGGTCTGCTCATCCTGATCGGCTTGTGGATCCTGTTCGACCGGACCCACTTCGGGGCCACTTTACGGGCCTGTGTCGACAATCAGGGCATGGCCAAAGCCTCCGGTATCAATGTCGATTGGTATTTTTCCGTGACCTTCGCCATCGGCGCTGGATTGGCCGCCTTGGGCGGTATTGTTGGGGCCGGCATGCTCCCGCTCGAGCCGCTGTATCCATTCAAGCACTTGCCCCTGTTTTTGACCATCGTTGCTCTATCTGGCTTTGGCAATATCAAGGCGTCCGTCGTTGTGTCCCTTGTGGTGGGCGTGGTCGATACGGCCGGTCGCTACCTTGTGCCTGAGCTGGGGGCCTTCACGGTCTTTACCCTGTTGGTGGTTTTGGTGCTGTGGCGGCCCAATGGGCTGCTGTCTGGGTGGAAGTAGGAGACGCGATGAGCCCTCATTTCTTGCAGGCGCGCCGCCATCCTGGTCTGCTGTGGTGGCTTGCCGCCGTGGCCTGCTTCTTTCTTTTCCCGGATTACCGCAGCTTTGGCGCCTCAGTCCTTGTGATGGCGCTGTTTGGGCTTTCGCTTAGCCTGGCTCTGGGATTTGCGGGCATCATCTCGTTGGGCCACGCCGTGTACTTTGGCATCGGCGCTTACGCCGCGGGGCGGCTGGCCTTGGCCGGCTGGCAGGAGCCGATCAGCGTTGTGTTGATTTCTGGCCTTATGGCGGGCGCTGTAGCGGTAGGTGTCGGCTTTGCAATCCTTCGCTTGAGTGGGCTGCCACTGCTGATGGTCACTTTGGCTTTGTGCGTCATCCTTTTCGAAGCCGGGAACAAGGCAACTGCCATCACCGGAGGTGACGACGGACTGGTGGGCGTGAGCTTTGAGCCTGTGCTCGGGCTTTTCAAGTGGAGCCTCGATGGACGAGTTCAATACCTCTACACGCTCGCATGGTTGGCCGTGATCTTCGTGTTGGCCCTGCGAGTGGTCGGCTCCCCCTACGGCCTGTCGATGACAGGCGTTCGCGAGAACGCCTTGCGGATGCAGCTGCTTGGCGCGCCGGTGCTTGGCCGCCTTGTCGTGATGTATTCGATCAGTGCGGCGATCGCAGGAATCGCTGGCGCGCTTTTGACCCAGAATACGGCCTTTGTAGGGTTGCAGGTCTTGAGTCTGGAGACCTCGGTCGATGTGCTTGTGATGGTGGTACTCGGCGGCGTCTTCAGCATCTATGGCGCCCTGCTGGGTGCGCCCGTGTACATGATCGTCAAGTATGTGACGCAGCAATGGAATCCCTTTTACTGGATGCTGGTGATCGGCATGCTGTTGATGGGCGTAACTTTTTTTCTCAAAGGCGGAATTGCGGCCTGGTTGGCCCGAGTGTCCCGCCGCCGACCCTAGGCCAGCTATGACCGCGGCGCTTGAACTTCTGGGACTGCGCAAGTCTTTCGGTGGCTTGGTGGTCACCGACGATGTCAACTTGCAACTCAATGCAGGCGCGCGCCATGCATTGATCGGACCCAATGGCGCTGGCAAATCAACCCTTGTGGGCTTGGTGTGCGGCGCAATCAGGCCCGATGACGGACAAGTCCTGCTGTTTGGTCGAGACCTGACTCGCGTCTCGATCCACGCCCGGGTCAAAGCCGGTCTCGTTCGATCCTTCCAGATCACCAGCTTGTTTCCAAGGCTGACGGCCTTCGAAAACGTCTTGCTTGCGGTCAATGAGCATGAAGGGGTGGCTGGTCGTCTTTGGCAAAGCGTCCACGATCTGCGGACCAACAGGGATCGCTGTCACCAAGTTCTGGAGGAGCTCCAGATTTCAGACCAGGCCGATGTGCCGGTGCAGGACATGTCCTACGGCGAGCAACGACTGGTGGAAATTGCGCTGGTCTTGGCCCTCAAACCCCGTGTGCTGCTCTTGGATGAGCCAGCGGCGGGGATTCCATCGACCGAGACCGGCTTGCTGCTCAATGCCCTGCGCAAACTGCCCGCCGAGATGGCGATCCTTATGATCGAGCACGACATGGGGATGGTGCGGGAGTTTTGTACGGACACCACTGTGTTGGTATCGGGCCGCGTGCTGGCGTCCGGCACGACAGCTGAGGTCATGAACTCTGATGCCGTTCGCGATGTCTACCTTGGCCGGGCCGGCCAGGCTCGCTTTACCGGGACATCTCCATATGTTTGAAGTTCATCAGCTCTACGCTGGCTGGGGTAAAACCGTTGTCATCGAGGACCTCTCGTTTGCGGTCAAAGAGGGTCAGTGCCTTTCGATCATTGGCCGAAACGGTGTCGGCAAGACGACCCTGTTCGAAGCGATCACAGGCCGGGCGACCACCCACTCGGGAAGGATCCTCCTGGGTGAAAGGGACTTGACTCAGGCCACGACATTCCAGAAGGCCCGCGCAGGGCTGGGCTATGTGCCGCAGAACCGAGAGGTTTTTAAGAGCTTGACGGTGGCAGAGCACATGCAAGTGGGTTCTCGACCTGGCTTTTGGGACGCCGCCGCGGTCTACCAGTTGTTCCCAGGGCTTGCCGCACGCAAGCAGTCACTGGGGGCGGTTCTGTCCGGGGGCGAGCAGCAAATGCTGGCGATCGGTCGGGCCCTGGTCGGCAATCCCCGCGTGATGCTGATGGATGAGCCCACGGAAGGTCTGTCCCCCTTGATCGTCGAGGGCTTGCTTGAGGCAATTCGGAAAATCGTCAGCGAGGGGATGACGGTGTTGCTCGTTGAGCAGCAACTGGACGTTGCCATTGCGCTTGCAGACCATTGCATTGCCATAGACCGTGGCCGCCTGGTGTATTGCGGCGACGCCCAGGATCTGCGGGCGCGCCAGTCTGAGGTGGAGGCCCTCGTGGGCGTGGCGCTGACCGATGTCCGGATGAATTTGAAGGCCTAGGCCGACCTGTTTCCTATCCCTTTGGAGTTTTGATGGAGATCCCAGCGACCGTGACCTGGCAGCGAGAGTACGAACTGGGAGATGCCAGCATGGATGCCGCGCATCGCGAGTTTGTCCAGACCCTTTCGTCCTTGCTGACGGCCAGTGATGCCGAACTGCCGGGTGCGCTTGCTTTGTTTCGCGAGCATGCTGAGCAACACTTCGGCCAAGAAGACGCCTTGATGGGCCAGGGTGACTATGCTTCTGCGCAGTGCCATTTGGATGAACACCGGGCCGTTCTGACGAGCATTTCCGAAGTGCAGGAGCGCTTATCGGCTGGCGATTGTGCTGTCGCACGGAGATTGGCGCGTGAACTGGCGCGCTGGTTCCCAGAGCACACGATCGCCATGGATGCAGGCCTGGCTGCGTGGGCCGCGAAGCGACGGCTGGGTGGGCACAAGATTCATTTCGTCTCGCGTTCTGCGTAACGATTGGTCTTTTCACTCACGACCTGAGGCAGCGACTCGAGCCCCTGCAAGGCGCGTAACAAGGCTGAGGCTGTCATTGCCAAGCGGGCTGCGCCTGTTCAGCGGTCTAGCTGTACCCTTCGCCTCAAATCAGCGCGGTGCTCAGCCAGGGGAAGGCGCACACAAGCAGCAGCACCAAGAACATCGCGCCCACAAAGGGCAGGGCGCCAGCGAAGATGCTTTCGACCGAGACCTTGGGGTCGTTTAGGGTGGACTTGACGGTGAACACCGAGATACCAAAGGGCGGCGTGAGCAGCCCCATCTCGACGGCCAGAACCGTGATCACGCCGAAGTGAATCAGGTCGAAGCCGAAGGCCTGGGCAATCGGCGCGGCCACTGGGGTCATGATCAGCAAGATCGAGCTTGAGTCCAGGATCATGCCCAGCAGCAACACGATCGCGATGTACAGCGCCAAAAAGCCGTAGGGCCCCAGGCCGGCGTCACGCACCACGTCGGCAATGGCCACTGGCACGCCTGCCACACTGAGCATGCGACTGTAAAAGGCCGCTGCCACCAGCAAAATCAGGATGGTGCACGACACGCTGCCCGTTTCGTGCAGCACGCGCCACAGGTTGCCCTTGCCCAGTGAGCGGCGCAGCAGCGCAATCACCAGCGCACCAAAGGCGCCAATGCCACCGGCTTCGGTCGGTGTGAAGAAGCCGCCGTACAGGCCGCCAAGAACCAGTGCCACCAAAGCGGCAATCGGCAGCAGCTTGCCAGCCATCTGCCCGCCGGTCAGTGTGATGTCGATTCGTTTTTGGCGCGCCAGTTCGGCCTGCTTGTCGAGGTCGAAGACCTTGCCTGGCGTAAAGCGCGCCATCAAAACGATCATCACCGCAAATACGATGGCCAGCATGAAGCCCGGAATCACGCCGGCAATGAACAGCTTGCCAATCGATTGCTCGGCCAGCACGCCGTAGATGATCATCAGGAGGCTGGGCGGGATCATCATGCCCAGCACCGAGCTGCCTGCCACGGTGCCGGTGGCAAAGGTGGTGCGGTAGCCGTGGCGCACCATCTCGGGAACCGCAACCCGGGTAAAGACCGCCGCTGAGGCGATCGACACGCCCGTGACCGCCGCAAACACGGTGTTGGCCGCCACAGTGGCCACGCCCAGGCCACCGCGCACTTTGCGCAGCAGCACCTCGGCCACGGTGAAGGTGTCTTTGCCGACGTTCGAGATGCTGACCAGCAAGCCCATCAGCACAAACAGTGGAATGGTGGCAAAGATGTAGTCGGCCACACCGTTGTAGGCGGCCATGTACATCAGCCGCATGGCCATGTCGATGTTGTCGCGCACCAGCCAGACCCCGAAGAATCCGACGGCCAGCAGCGCCACGCCGATGTGTATGCCCAGCAGGACCAGAAGGATCAGTCCGCCGACGAGCAAGCCGCCCAGTGCAAGTTCACTCATGCGCCGCCTCCAAGTGGGTCGTCCACCGGGCCGGTCTTGCCGTGCTGGCGCAAGATGCCTGGAATCGTCAGCAGGTAGCACAGCGCAGCGGCCGCTGAGCCGGCGATGATCAGGCCACGGAAGGGCCAGGCTGGCACGCTGTAGACGCCCTGCACACCGTAGAACTCGCTGCTGGCCCAGGAGTTGCGAAACTCCGGCCAGGCCATCGCGGCCAGAGCGGCGAACAGGGCCGCGCCCACCAGGGCGTTGAGCACGTCAAGCGCCGTCACCGCGGCGGGCGAGCGTTTGC
>CANHBU010000158.1 GCA_947458345.1 Comamonadaceae bacterium | reverse complement strand
TGCAGGCGGCAGCGTGGTCGCGCAAAGCGTCAATGCCACTGGCGCGGTCACCCTGACGGTAACGGGTGTGGGCAACAGCCTGAGCGTGCTTGACGTGACGGCCAGCGGCCAGAGCGTCACCCTGAACGTGGCCGGCGCTCTGCTCGATGGCGACAGTGCGGGTGACAACGTGGACATCACCGCTGGCAGCCTCAATGTGACGGCAGGCAGCGTGGGCACGAGTGGCAACGCGGTGGACACCGAGGTGGTCAGCCTGAGCTTGAATACAGGCACCGGCGCGGCTTACCTCAGCGAGGCCAGTGCGTTGACGCTGAGCAGCGCGACCACTGGCGCCTTGAACCTGAGCGCAGGCGGCAGCGTGACGGTGCAGACGGCTGCGGCCAGCGGCGCGGTGACCCTGAGCGTGAGCAGCGGCGATTTGACAGTGGGCGCGCTCAATGCCGGCGTCCAGGACGTGACCTTGAATGTGGCCGGCGCGCTGCTCGACGGCGACGGCGCCAGCGACAACGTCGATATCACGGCAGGCAGCTTGAGCGTGACGGCCGCCAGCGTGGGCACGAGCACCCAAGCACTCGATACCGAAGCGGTGAGCTTGATCCTCAACACAGGAACAAGCGGTGCGGCCTACCTGAGTGAAGCCAGCGCCTTGACGCTTGGCAGTGCCAACACCGGAGTCTTGAGCTTGAGCGCGGCCGGCAGTGTGTCGGTGCAGACGGCTGTGGCCGGCGGTGCGGTGCAGATCGCGGTCACCGGTGCAGGCAACAGTTTGAGTATTGATGCGCTCAATGCCAGCTCCACGGTGAGCCTCGGCGCAGCCGGCTCTGTGGTGGGCCAGACGCTTGCAGCCGGTGGGGCGGTGCAGGTCACGGTCACGGGTGCGGGCAACAGCCTGACGGTGGGCAACTGGACGGCAACTGGCCAGAGCGTGACCTTGAATGTGGCAGGCGCTTTGCTGGACGGCGACAGTGCTAGCGACAACGTGGACATCACCGCTGGTAGCTTGAGCGTGACGGCAGGCAGCGTGGGCACGAGCGGCAATGCGGTGGACACCGAGTTGGTCAGCCTGAGCTTGAATACGGGCACCGGCGCGGCTTACCTCAGCGCGGCCAGCGCGCTGACGCTCAGCAGCGCGACCACTGGCGTGTTGAACTTGAGCGCAGGCGGCAGCGTGGCGGTGCAGACGGCTGCGGCCAGCGGCGCCGTCACCTTGAGCGTGAGCAGCGGTGACTTGACAGTAGGCGGATTGAACGCGGGTGTGCAGAGCGTGAGCCTGAACGTGGCCGGTGCGCTGCTCGACGGCGACGGCGCGAGCGACAACGTGGACATCACGGCCGGCAGCCTCAATGTGACGGCAGGCAGCGTGGGCACGAGCGCCAATGCGCTGGAGACCGAGTTGGCCAGCCTGAGCTTGAATACCGTTACCGGTGCGGCCTATCTGAGCGAGGCCAGCGCGCTGACGCTCAGCAGCGCCACCACGGGTGTCTTGAGCCTGAGCGCTGCTGGCAGCGTGGTGCTGCAGACGGCTGCGGCCGGTGGGGCGGTGCAGGTCACGGTCACGGGCGCCGGCAACAGCTTGACGGTGGGCAACTGGACGGCAACTGACCAGAGCGTGACCTTGAACGTGGCTGGCGCGCTGCTTGACGGCGACGGCGCCAGCGTGGACATCACCGCCGGCAGCCTCAATGTGACCGCGGGCAGTGTGGGTACGGCCGAAAATGCGCTTGAGACCGAGTTGGTCAGCCTGAGCTTGGATACCCGTACCGGTGCGGCTTACCTGAGCGAGGCCAGTGCCTTGACCGTGAGCAGCTCGACCAGTGGTATCTTGAACCTGAGTGCAGGCGGCAGCGTGGTCGCGCAAAGCGTCAATGCCACTGGCGCGGTCACCCTGACGGTAACGGGTGCGGGCAACAGCCTGAGCGTGCTTGACGTGACGGCCAGCGGCCAGAGCGTGAGCCTGAACGTGGCTGGCGCGCTGCTCGATGGCGACAGTGCAAGCGACAACGTGGACATCACCGCCGGCAGCCTCAATGTGACGGCAGGCAGCGTGGGCACGAGCGGCAACGCGGTGGACACCGAGGTGGTCAGCCTGAGCTTGAATACAGGCACCGGCGCGGCTTACCTCAGCGAGGCCAGTGCGCTGACGCTGAGCAGCGCGACCACTGGCGCCTTGAGCCTGAGCGCAGGCGGCAGCGTGGCGGTGCAGACGGCTGCGGCCAGCGGCGCGGTCACCCTGAGCGTGAGCAGCGGCGATTTGACAGTGGGCGCGCTCAATGCCGGCGTCCAGGACGTGACCTTGAATGTGGCCGGCGCGCTGCTCGACGGCGACGGCGCCAGCGACAACGTCGATATCATGGCCGGCAGCTTGAGCGTGACGGCTGGCGGCGTCGGTGCGGCCAACAATGCGCTCGAGACCGACGTGACCAGCTTGAGCCTGGTCAGCGGAGCCGCCTATTTGAGCGAGGCCAGCGCGCTGACGGTCAGCAACGCCCAGACCGGTCTTGTCAACTTGAGCGCGGGCGGTAGTGTGGTGGTGCAGACGGCGACGGCGAGTGCAGCGGTGCACATCACCGTCACGGGTGCGGGCAACAGCCTGAGCGTGGGCGACTTGATCGCGGACGGCCAGAGCGTGACGCTGAGCGTCGCTGGCGCCCTGCTCGACGGCGATGGCGCTTTTGATAATGTGGACATCCGCGCATCGAGCCTGCGTCTGACGGCTGCAAGCGCAGGCACGGCTGAAAGACCGATAGACACCGACGTGGGCAGTCTGTCGATGGTCATTGGCTCCGGCGGCGCCTTTATCGAGGAAGTCGACGGCTTGACGCTGGGCGATGTCAGTGCCGCGGGCGACTTGAAACTGCAAGTGCTCGATGGCGACATGGCTTTTGACGGCACTGTGCAGATGAGCAGCAGTGCGAGCCTGTCGGCGCAAGCGCTTGACGGGGCGGTGCAGCAGAGCTCGCGCAGCAGCATCCGTAGCGAGGCGGGTGATCTACAGATCGAGGGCAAGACGGGCGCGAGTATCGAGCGCGCGAGCAGCACCACAGGCGATGTGCAGGTGCGTGCCACCGAAGGCCCCTTTGTGCTGTCCGCCGACAGCCAGGGTGTGTTTTATGGCGATCGGCCGGTTCGCATTCAGGGTGTTGATGTCGACTTTGGCGCGCCCTTGGCCGGCAGCGGCAGCATCGAGTTCACCGCGCCGGGGCAGACGAGCAGTCTGGCGGGTCTGACCCTTGAAACTGCGGTTCGCCAAATCGATGCGGCCCAGTGGCAGGCTTTGCTCGCCCAGTCGCCCACGGCCTTGGCCATTGTCGTGGGCGATAACGTGACTCGACAGATCGGCGCGCCGTCCCAGGGCATGGATCCGGGTCTGTTCCTGGACCTGTCCGAGCTGGGTCTGCTGCAAGACGGTTTTGAGCGCATCTTGCTTGGCAGCCAGGACCCCAGGCAGCAGATCTGGCTGACAGCGCCAGTCGTCGGCGGGCTTGCACAAAGTCTGGTCTTTAGGGATCCTCTGGTGCTGGTGGCCTCCGGCTCGGCGCGCGACGCCGATGGCAACAAGATCGCGGCCGGTGGCGTCTTTATCCAGGGCGCAATGGAGGGCCAGGGCCTGGTCATCCTGGGCTCGGGCTCGACCACGCATCTGACCGCGGCGGACTTGCGGCAGGCTGGAGATGTGTTGATTTCTGACAGCCTGGTGGTGGAAAGCGACTCGAGCATCGCGGTGACCGTGCCCGGTGGTGTGCTCGACATTCGCGGCTCGATCCTGATCAAGAGCGGTTCGACCCTGAGCTTGTCGGCCAGCCAGATCCGCTTGGCTGGCTTTGGGCAGGCAGCCGGCAGCATCGTGCTGCAGGCCGGCGCGACCTTGGTGGTGGGTGCGCACAGTCTGACGGTCGACGAGGACTTGGTGATTGACGGCGGCGGTGCGGCCCATCTGGTCTTGCAAGGCGCAAGCCTGGCCGGATCGGTCCAGGACTTTGCCTTGAGTCAGCAAGATCTCGATGCACTGGCCGCGCAGATGAAGGATGGCAGCTTTGAGTCGGTGCGCATCGGCCATGCGGCGTCCACGACCACTGTGCTTTCACCGGCCTTGTGGGCTGAGGCGGCTCAGTCGCTGCAGATCAGCGGCAAGACGGTGCGCTTGGGCGCGGTCGGTGGGGGCGCCAGCTGGCAGATCGGCACCCACTCCACCTTCGAGGCGAGCCAGGGCGATTTGGAGCTGCACGCCGACCTCGTGTCCAACAACGGCGCCTACCTGGCCTTGCGGGCCGGTCAGGGCGAAGTCCGCATGGCCAGCGATGCGCGCATTGTGAGCCCTGGCGGTTTGGTCACGATCGCGGCTGCCAAGGGTATTGAGGTGGGTCTGATCGACACCACCGGTGGGGCGCAAGGCACGGTTTTGCGTGGCTCGGTGGCCTTGGACAGCCGCCAAGGCGCGATCACGCTGGCGGGTCCGTCTGACGGGACCATGGGCATCCGCGCAGAGAGCGTGTCGATCTATGGTTACGGCCAGCGCAGCGCCGAGGTGGGCAGCTCCGATCAGGTGGTGAGGGTGCAGGCTGATCGCTTGCAAGTGGCCGCGCCGACCGGGGTGGTTTCCCGCGGCATGAATGCCGAAGGCGTGTATTACCGTTTGGTCGATCGCAGCGGTGTGTACGCCCAGGTCCAGCTTGCAGGCGAAACACCACCGCAGCGGGTGATGCTTGCCCGCGATGAGGTCGCAAGCCAGGTCAGCCGCAGCGCGAGCTCTGCAGCGCAAGGCGGCATCTTGAGTGCTGGTTTTGCCTTGCCGGCTCAGAGCTTTAGCAGTATGGCTCGCGTGGCCGACACCTCGGTGCAGGCGCAGGCCTATTTGAGCAGCACGGTGCCGCTGGGGACGCTGACGTCTTTTGAGGTGCGCCAGAGCAACTGGGTCATGCTTGACGAGGAAGCCTCCGATGATGAGCTGCTGCTGTCCGACCTGGCCTACGGATTGAGCCAGGACGATGAGCCGTCCTTTGTGTTGGGCTTGCCCGCCCTGCAGCCCCTGAGCGCCGGTTTGGCCTCGTCTTCTGAGCTGCTGTTTGATTACGAAACGGCCTGATTTAGATTTTTTGGAGTGATGTGCGATGAAATTTAACGCCACCAAGAATTGCGCCTTCCACGCGATTGGGCGAACTGTCCTGGTCGCTCTCACCGTGGGCTTGGCTGCTTGCGGCGGCGGTGGGGGCGGTGCTCCCGAGGCCCCGCCCAGGCTGCAGGCGGTCACCCATCAGGGGACATCGGGTATCCGCGACAACGAGACCGGGATCATCTGGGCCGCCAAGCTCGGTGCCGAGAATTTGCCGCAGTTGGTGTCTTTGCCTACCGCAGCCGAGTTGCTGCAATTGGCCGATTTGGGCGAGCAGGTTTTGCAGAACCAGTTCGGTTTCTTGCTCAGCAATCCTTACCCAGTGGTCAGGGCCTCCGATCTGGTGATCGGCAGCAGCGGCACTGTGGCT
>CANHBU010000157.1 GCA_947458345.1 Comamonadaceae bacterium | reverse complement strand
TTCACCGACGATTTCTTCAATGGTCATGCGCGGGGACAGCGAGGAAAAGGGGTCCTGAAACACCACCTGAACCTGCCGCCTGAGGGCTTTGTTGGCCGCAGCGCGCTCGCTCCAGCTTTGATCGCCGAGGCGGATCTGGCCTTCGAAGGGCTGTAGGCCCAACAAAGCCAGCGCCAGCGTCGACTTGCCCGAACCCGATTCGCCCACCACGCCGAGCGTGCAGCCGGGCGCGATCGACAGACTGGCTTTGTCGACCGCCAAAAAAGAGCCGGGCTTGAGCCAGCCACGCACACCCGGACGGGGAACCGGGTAGCGCACACTGACCTCGTGGGCCTGCAGCCAAGCGGGCGCCGGCGCGACATCGGCCAAGTCGCGCTGCGGCCGGCTGGCCAGCAACTGCCGGGTGTAAGCGTGCTCGGGATGGCCAAACACCTGCGCCACGGGGCCGTGCTCGACGATCCGGCCCTGCTCCATCACCGCCACACGGTCGGCGAAACGGCGCACCAAATTGAGATCGTGGGTGATCAGCAGCACCGCCATGGAATTTTTTTGCTGCAAATGAGAGAGCAGCTCCAGAATCTGACCGCGCAGGCTCACGTCGAGCGCCGTCGTGGGCTCATCGGCCAGCAACAAGCCAGGCTGGCAGGCCAGCGCCATCGCGATCATGGCGCGCTGACGTTGCCCGCCCGAGAGCTGATGGGCAAAGCTGCGGGCCCGCCTTTCGGGCTCGGCAATCCCGGTTTGCGCCAGGCAAGCGACCGCGGCCTCCCAGGCTTGCGCTCGCGTCAGACCCTGCTTGAGTTGCAAGACCTCAGCAATTTGATCGCCGATGGAAAACAGCGGATTGAGCGCCGTCATCGGCTCCTGGAAGATCATCGCGATCTGGCTGCCGCGCAGCGCCTGCAGTTGCCGCTCCGACAAGGCCATCAGGTCCTGCGTTTGCGCCTCAGGCGCATGCAACAGGGCCTGCCCGCCTGTGCTTGAGCCTTGCGCCAGCCCAAGCAAGCTCAGCGCCGTGACCGTCTTGCCCGAGCCCGACTCTCCCACCAGCGCAAGCTTTTCGCCTTGCCGGATCTCGAAATCGATGCCTTTGACCACCGTTTGGCCGGCAAAGGAGACCGTCAGCTTTCGCACCTCCAGCAAGGGGCTGCTCATCGGTCGGCCTTTCTTGGGTCAAGCGCATCGCGCAGAGCATCGCCCATGAAAGTGAGCAACAGCAAGGTGCCCACGAGCACTCCAAAGGTCGAAAGCGAAATCCACCAAGCATCGATGCTGTTCTTGCCCTGGGCCAACAGCTCTCCCAAAGAGGGGGTGCCGGGTGGAACTCCCAAACCCAGAAAGTCGAGCGAGGTCAGCGCCAAAATCGCCGCACTCATGCGAAACGGCAGAAAGGTCACCACGGGGGTCAAGCTGTTGGGCAGCACGTGGCGCCAAATGATCTGCCCGTTGGACAGACCCATGGCGCGTGCAGCACGAACATAGTCCATCTGGCGGTTGCGCAGAAACTCGGCTCGCACGTAGTCCGACAGGCCCATCCAGCCAAAAAGGCTGAGCAAAATCAGCAGCAGCGACACGCTGGGCGCAAACACCGCGCTAAAAATGATCAGAAGATAGAGCTCGGGCATGGAGCCCCAAATTTCAATAAAGCGCTGGAAGGCCAAGTCGGTCTTGCCCCCGAAATAGCCCTGTATCGCGCCGCTGAGTACGCCGAGCAAAACCCCGGTAAAAGTCAGGGCCAGTGCGAACAGCACGCTGACGCGAAAACCGTAAATCAGCTGCGCCAGCAAATCGCGCCCGCGGTCGTCGGTGCCAAGCAGGTTGTCGGCCGTCGGGCGAGAGGGGTTGGGTTCGCGGGCGAAGTAGTTGATGGTCTTGGGCCCGTAGGGGTTGGGCGCAAAGATTGCCCAGTTGCCGCCCTCAGCCAGCCGTTGACGAATAAAGGGGTCGTGGTAATCGGTGGCTGTGTCGAAGTCACCGCCGAACACCTTCTCGGGGTAACTGACCAGAACCGGGTAGTAGAGCTGCCCCTGATAGCGCACCAACAAAGGGCGGTCGTTGGAGACCAGTTCGGCCGCCAGGCTCAGCAGCACCAGGGTGCAAAACACCAGCAGGCTCCAAAAGCCCAGCCGGTTGCGCCTGAACCTGCGCCAAGCCCGACGCGCCGGCGAAGCGGTCGGTGCGGCCAAAACGGCGCGGGGCTGCAGATCAGTCGAATCGGACACGCGGATCCACCCAGACGTAACAGAGGTCACTGATCAGCTTGGTCAGCAGGCCGATCAGCGTAAAGAGGTAGAGCGTGCCCAGCACCACCGGATAGTCACGCCGGATCACGCTCTCGTAACTCAAGAGACCCAGGCCATCGAGCGAAAAGAGCGTCTCGATCAGCAAAGACCCGGTGAAAAAGGCACCCACGAATGCAGCGGGAAAACCGGTGACGATAGGAATCAGGGCATTGCGGAACACATGCTTGTAAAGCACCTGTCTTTGCGCCAGTCCCTTGGCGCGGGCCGTGATCACATACTGCTTGCGAATTTCCTCCAAAAAAGCGTTTTTGGTCAAGATGGCGGTGACCGCAAAATTGCCCAGCACCATGGCAGTGACCGGCAAGCAGATGTGCCAAAGATAGTCGACGATGCGCGCGCCCCAAGACAACTCGGCCCAGTTGCTCGAGGTCAGCCCTCGCAGCGGAAACCACTGCAACTGCCCACCAAAAACCACCAGCAGCACCACGCCCAGTACAAACCCCGGAATCGCGTAACCGACCAGCACCAACAAGGTGGTCAGCGTGTCAAAGCGCGAACCCGCCCTGACGGCCTTGGCCACTCCGAGGGGCACCGCGACCAGATAACTGATAAAGAAAGTCCACAGCCCCAGACTGATCGAGACCGGAAGCTTCTCGACAATGAGATCGGCAACGGCCTTGTTTTGAAAGAAACTCTTGCCCAGGTCGAATTGGGCGAATTGAACCAGCATCTGAAAAAACCGCTCGTGCGCCGGCTTGTCGAATCCGTAAAGGGCTTTGATTTGTTCGATGCGCTTGGGATCAACCCCCTGCGAGCCCCGGTAACTCAAACCGCCACTTTCCGCACCGGCCCCTCCAGCCCCGACCTTGGCCTCGGCCAGGTACTGCTCGACCGGACCGCCCGGGACGAACTGGATCACCACAAAGGTCAGCAGCAAGACGCCCAGCAGCGTCGGAATCATGAGCAACAAGCGCTTGACAATGTAGGCCAGCATCAGCGACTCCACCAAGTGAACAAGGCCCAGACTTCACCGGTCACATAAGGCGGCATCTGCGGCGGGCGGGCCAGGCGCTGCTGGTTGTAGACCATGCGGTGGGTGGGCGCAGACCATTGGGGCACCAGCACGTGGCTGTGAGCAATGACACGCTCGAGCGCCCGGCAAGCTGGCAGCAGGTCGGCCTTGGTCTTGGCCGCCACCATGCGCTCAATCAGCGCGTCGACCGCGGGGTTGCTCATGCCTGTCAAATTGCCCGAGTCCTCGGTCACAGCCGCCTTGCTGCCGAACAGGTCGGCGTACTCCTGCCCCGGGCTGTGCGTGCCACCGTAGGCGATGGTGGTGATGTCGAAATCAAATTTCTGTAGGCGCTGCTGGTACAAGGCGTAATCGACCGCCCGGTAGTTGAGTTTGATGCCCAGCTTCTCAAGGTTGCGTGCCCAGGGTGAGACCACGCGCGCACCGCCCTCGTTGCTGTCGAGGTAGTTGATCTCGAAGGCCTGGCCCTGCGCATTGCGCAGCACCCCCTGCTCGATGGTCCAGCCCGCTTGGGCCAAAAGATCGCGGGCGCGACGCAGGTTTTGCCGCAGGCTGCTGTCGCCGTCGGTGCGCGGGGCCTGCGCCATGGCCCCAAACA
Organism: Comamonadaceae bacterium; assembly: GCA_947458345.1. Classification (GTDB taxonomy): domain Bacteria; phylum Pseudomonadota; class Gammaproteobacteria; order Burkholderiales; family Burkholderiaceae_C; genus Polaromonas. The sequence continues at coordinate 1,635 of CANHBU010000157.1, read as the reverse complement.
CGGCGGGCGGCACCTGCGCCCGCCAAGGCTCAAGCAGCGCAATTTCGGCCGGCGTCGGCTCGCCGCTGGCCTGGCAGTCGGTGTTGCCAAACAGCCCGTTGACACGCTGGTAAGCGCCGTAAAACAGCTGCCGGTTCATCCACTCGTAGTCCATCGCCAGGCCCAGTGCCTGCCGCACGCGCACGTCCTTGAACTTGTCGCGTCGAACGTTGATCACAAAACTCTGGAAGCCCGAGGGCAGCCGATGCCGGAACTCGCCCTTGAACAGCTCACCGCTGTCAAAGCGCTTGCCCTTGACCCGCCGCGCCCAATCGCCCGCAGAAAAAAACCGCATCAGGTCAAATTCCCCAGCCTTGAGCGCTTCGAGCCGGGCAGTGTTGTCCTTGTAGATCTTGACGGTGATCTGGTCGAAGTTGGCCATGCCGCGGCGCACGTTGAGATCGCGTCCCCAGTACGCCGGATCACGCACATAGGTGATGTCCTTGCCAAAGCGCACCGGCCCGATCTTGTAGGGCCCGCTGCCGATCGGGATGTCCATGACCACCTGATCAAAACGCTTGGGCTTGCCGGCCTCAAGCCCCCAGCTGCGGCTGAAAACCGGCAAGCCTCCGACCGTCAAGGGCAGCTCTCGGTTGGGCTTCTTGAAGCGGTAGCGCACCGTCCGATCGTCGACCACCTCAATGCCGGCCACGTCTTCCAGCAAGGTCTTGTAGGCTGGCGACGTGTAGGGCCCCATCAGCGTGTCAAAGCTGTGCTTGACATCGGCGGCGAGCACCGGCAGGCCATCGTGGAAACGGGCCTGTGGGCGCAGCTTGAAGGTGGCACTCAGACCATCGGCGGCCACGGCGATATCTTGGGCAAGCAATCCGTAGCCCGAGCCGGTTTCATCGAGCGAGGCCACCAGCAGGCTGTCGAACATCAAGTCCGACAAATAAGCCGGGGCGCTGCCCTTGATGGTGAAGGGGTTGTACTTGTCAAAGGTCGAGGCCCGTGTATTGCTGACCAGGCGCAAGGGCCCGCCACGAGGGGCCTGCGGATTAACGTACTCAAAATGGGCAAAGCCCTCGGGGTACTTCAAATCGCCCCAAAGCGCGTAGCCGTGAGCCGACCAGCACGCCACGGGCAGGCCGCACAAGACGAGAAGTGCTCCGACTTTGGCGATGATCCGCGGCAATGACCTCATGAGACAATTCTGCCGCAAGATGAAAAAGCAAGGCGGCGCTGGGGCATGTCGGCACCGGCCGAGCGACCAAAAGGACATGACATGGGATTTTTGACCGGCAAAAAACTGCTGATCACGGGGGTGCTGTCGAACCGATCGATTGCCTACGGGATCGCGCGGGCCTGCCATGCTCAGGGCGCTGAATTGGCGTTCAGCTACGTCGGCGAACGCTTCAAGGACCGGATTACCGATTTTGCCGCCGAGTTCGACTCCCGTCTGGTGTTCGACTGCGACGTTGGCAGCGACGAGCAGATCGAGCGCCTGTTTCAGGACCTCGCGGTGCATTGGCCGCAGTTTGACGGCTTCGTGCACGCCATCGGATATGCGCCGCGCGAAGCCATTGCGGGCGATTTTTTAGACGGCCTCTCGCGTGAAGCCTTTCGCATCGCCCATGACATCAGCGCCTACAGTTT
>CANHBU010000156.1 GCA_947458345.1 Comamonadaceae bacterium | reverse complement strand
GCCGGCGCCCAGGGCCTTGCACAGGCGGCGAAAGGGCCGATCGGTCACGCCCGCCATAGGGGCGGCGAAAACGCGATTGGCCAGGGCGTAGGGGCCGATGTGCATGGGCAAGAGACGGTCGGGCTGGGGCGGGGGGAAGCGGATTCTACCTGCCTGAAATTTCAGCAGGGGGTGCTCGGGCCGCATCGCGGCGTGCGGGCACAATGATTGGGTTATGAACGAGACCCTCAACGAGTTGCTGCAACTGCTGGCCTTGCCCGAATACGGCCTGAGCACGGTATTCGTGGTCTCGTTTATCTCGGCCACGCTGCTGCCGATGGGCTCGGAGCCCGCAGTCTTTGGCCTGATCAAGCTGCGGCCCGACCTGTTTTGGCCCACCATCGCTGTGGCCACGGTGGGCAACACCCTGGGCGGCGCGGTCGACTGGGCAATGGGCTATGGCGCGCATCAGGTGGCCGACAAATACCGGGGCTCGCGCACCCACGGGCGCGCCCTGAGCTGGCTCGAAAAGCTCGGCCCCAAGGCCTGTCTGCTGGCCTGGCTACCGGCCGTGGGCGATCCGCTGTGCGCGGTCGCTGGCTGGCTGCGCCTGCCGTTTTGGCCCTGCCTGCTGTACATGGCCATCGGCAAGTTCGCGCGTTATGTGACGATGACCGCCGCGCTGCTGTGGGTGTTTCCCGGTGGCCTCTCGCTCAGTTAAGACCGGTGAGCGGGGCCAGCGCATCAGAGCAGGCACTCGATCGCTTCGTGCCTGGCAATGACAAGGCGTTTGAGTCTGCGCGCGCCCTGTCACGGCAACGGACGCAACACCCGAACTACACCGACTTTTCTCAGTAGGTCTCAAGCAAGCTGCCGAAGCCAGCGACCTTGTCGGTGATGCCCGAGTCGCGCAGCGCATGCCAATAAATGGCGGTGTTGATGGCAATGACCGGCTTGGCAAACCAGACTTCGGCCTGCGCGGCCAACCGGGCCATCGCCAGGTTGGTGCCGACCTGCACCAGCGCATCGATATCGTCGCCGTCGAGCTCGCGCAGGCTGTCCATCAACTCGCGCTCGCTGGTGTGGGCGATGAGCACTGGGCTGGCGCAGCGCAAGCCTTTGATGCGCTTGACCTGGTAGCCCGACTCCTCAAAGAACCGCGCGACGTTCTTGTCGCCCACGGGCTGGTAAGGCGTGATCACCGCGATCTTGCGTACGCCCATGGCCTCGAAGGCAGCGCTGCAGGCGTCCGATCCCATGGACACCGGCAGGCCGGTCGTGGCTTCAAGCTTGGCGCGCAAAGCGCGGCTGGCCTGCAGCCCGTCCCAGAAGGTCTCGGCCGAAATGCCCAGCACCAAGCGGTCGGGCTCGCAGGACAGGATGGACTCGACCGCTTCGTCTTGCGCGGCCTCGATCAGGGCAATGAGCCGGTTGAAGTCTTCGTCGTTGTTGAGCGCGATATTGGGAATGCGAATGCGGCTGGTGTGATTGGTCACCCCCGGCGGACTCATCGCATCAAACTCGGGCTGCACGCTGGTATTGGTCGACGGAATGAGCACGCCAAACTTTTGGCGCCATCCGAGGCTGTCGTGGGTGGTGGTCAATGCTGAGTCCTCAAATTGATCTGGTAAGCAGCTCAGACGTTAAACAAGAAGTTCATCACATCGCCATCTTTGACGATGTATTCCTTGCCTTCGCTGCGCATCTTGCCCGCGTCCTTGGCGCCCTGCTCGCCCTTGAGGGCGACGTAGTCGTCAAAGGCAATCGTCTGGGCCCGAATAAAGCCGCGCTCGAAGTCACCGTGGATCACGCCAGCGGCCTGCGGTGCGGTATCGCCGATGTGTATGGTCCAGGCACGCACTTCCTTGACGCCGGCGGTAAAGTAAGTCTGCAGGCCCAGCAGTTTGAAGGCGGCGCGGATCAGACGGTTCAGGCCCGGTTCGCTCTGACCCATCTCGGCCAGGAAGAGCTCCTTGTCCTCGTCGCTCATGTCAGCCATGTCGGCTTCCATCTTGGCGCAGATCGCCACCACCGGCGCGTTCTGAGAGGCGGCGTAGTCCTTGAGCCGGTCCAGGAAGGGGTTGTTCTCGAAGCCGTCCTCGCTGACATTGCCGACAAACATCGCGCGCTTGGCTGTGATCAGGCACAGCGGTTTGAGCAGAGCGCTCTCTTCGTCCGACAGGTCGAGCGTGCGCGCCGGCTTGCCTTGATCGAGCACCGCCTGCACCCGGGTCAAGACCGCCACGAGCTTGGCCGCTTCCTTGTCGTTACCGCTCTTGGCGGCTTTGGTGTAGCGCTGCAAGCTCTTGTCGACCGTGCTGAGGTCGGCCAGGCACAGCTCGGTCTGGATCACCTCGATGTCGGCAATCGGGTCGACCTTGCCGGCCACATGGATCACGTTCTCGTCTTCGAAGCAGCGCACCACGTTGACGATGGCGTCGGTTTCGCGAATGTGCGCGAGAAATTGATTGCCCAGGCCTTCGCCCTGGCTCGCTCCGGCCACCAGGCCGGCGATGTCCACAAACTCGACGATGGCCGGCACCACCCGCTCGGGCTTGACGATCTCAGAGAGCTGGCCCAGGCGCGGGTCGGGCACCTCCACCACGCCGGTGTTGGGCTCGATCGTGCAAAACGGATAGTTCTCGGCCGCGATGCCGGCTTTGGTCAGGGCATTGAAGAGGGTGGACTTGCCCACATTGGGCAGGCCCACGATGCCGCATTTGAGGCTCATGAAAGTTCCTTGGCAGGCTTGTCGTCCCAGTCGGCCGGCTGGTGCGAGAGGCACTGCGCTCGGATCTGGCCAGGGTAAAGCCGTAAATTGTAATGAGGCCGCCTCAAGCGGCGCCTGAGCGCCAGGCGCCGCTGCGCTTGAGGCCGGCATGGGCAAGCCAGGCGCACAGGGCCATGCTCAGCAGGAGCATGGCCAAGGGCACATTGCTCTCGTGCTCGAGCAGGCCAACCAGATAGCTGCCGAGGGCGCCGAACAGTTGCTGCAAGGCCCCCGCAAAGGCGGCGGCCGTACCGGCCAGGGCGGGCACCGAGCCAACCGCGCCCGAAAGGGTGGGGGGCACCAGCAGGCCGTGGCCAAAACCCATGAGGGCCAGCGGCAGCACCAAAGCCAGCACAGAGCGCACCCCCGCCAGGGCCAGAACCAGCATGAGCAAGAGGCTGCCAACGGTGACAACTTGGCCCCAAAACATCAGGCGCCGGTCACCATAGCGGTGGATGATTCGGCTGGTCAGGGCATTGCCCAAGATGTAGGGCAAGGGCACCGCCATGATGAACCAGCCGATCGACTCGGGCCCGACACCATAGGCTTTGAGCACGACCGGAGCGCCTGCGAAGTAAGTGTGCGCGGTTGCCGACGATAGCGCCAGGATCAGCGCATAAATCAAGAAAACGCGCTGGCCCACCAATTGGGTGTAAGACGAGGCCGCTTGACGCCACCAAGGCAGCGCAGTGGCCGCTTGCGGACGAAGGTCTGGCAAGTAGCGCCAACTCAAGCACAGCAGCAGCACAAACAACACCAGCAGCAGCAAGAAGTTGCTCTGCCAGCCCCAAGTCACGTGCAAGCGCCCGCCGACCAGGGCTGCCAGAGGCGGGCACACGCCCATGGTCATGCCGACATAGGCCATCATGCGGGTGCGCTGCGGGCCGGCAAAGAGGTCTTGCACCAGAGCCCTGCCGACCACCATGCCCACCGCACTGCCCGCGCCCTGCAACACCCGCGCCAGCAGCAACAGGCTCAGGCCTTGTGCGATCAGCGCCAGCGCGCTGCCCAGAGCAGCGAGCATGAGACCGGCGAGCAAAACCGGCTTGCGCCCAAGTCGGTCGGCCAGGGGGCCATAGACCAGCTGCGCCAGACCAAAGGCGGCCACATAGCCGCTAAAGGTCAGCTGAACCTGGGCCTGGCTGGCGCCCAACTGCTCCGGCCAGTCCTGCATGGAGGGAATGCACACCGTCATGGCCAGCAGTCCCAGCGCCATTTGCGCCATGAGCAAAAAAACCAGCATGGGGCGATTGGGGTCAGGGGCCGACATCGACGGTATCAAGGCCGCGCACCTGCGGGCTGGCGCCTCGGCGCCGGGCCACCCGGGCGGGCTGCTGCCGGCTGGGCGAGCTCAGCTGACGGCTCAGCTGACAGCTCAGCGGGCGGCTGAGCGGGCGCCTTAGAAACGATAGGTCCAGCCACCGGTCAGGGTGCGGGTGGCCGCCGCGGGCTTGTCGTTGTCCGTGCTGCGGATCAGGCCCAGCGCCCAGTCCTGGGACTTGCTGGGCGAATAGATGGTGCCGATCTCGACAAAACGCCCGCGCACCTCCACGCCCTGCGCAGTGCGCACCGTCTGCTGTCCCAGATCGAAGGCCAAACGCCAGCCTGAGGCCACGTCCCACAAGGCGGCGACCGAATAACGCAGGCTGCGCTCGTTGTCCTGGGCGTCGCGGAAACGGTCACGCCCGGATTGCAGGTTCAGGTGCACAGCGCCAAAGGACAGCTCCTGCGTCGCGATCAGCGTCAGCGCATAAGAGCTTCGGCCCACGCCAAGCTCACGGGCTTCGCGCGCCGCGCTGACGGGCAGCAGCAACTCGGGCTTGATGGCCAGGCTGGTCTGGCTCGATTCGAGCTCCCACAGCCGCCACTTGGCCCCCAGCGTGAGGTGGCTCCAACCCGAAGTCGAGGGGCCGCTTGGCGGCCGCAAGCCTACAAAAGAGGCGGTAGCAAAGACGTCGGCCTGCTCGCTCGCGCCCAGGGTGTAGGTCCAGGCGCCCGTCAGGCTGCGGCTGCGATTGAGCCCCTGAAGCACGCGCTGCGAGCCATGCGCCCACTCCAGTTGCTGGCCGCCCCGCCCTTGCGTGCCGGTGTCGTCGGTGATCAGGGGCTGGGCCGCCCAGGCGGCAGGCGCCAGGCTCAGAATCGCCAAAAAACCCAGAGCCACAGACCTGATCATGAGTCGCTCCTGTATCGATATGCTTGCATGCCCTACTGTAGCGCCATTGCCGCATCCTGTAACCAAGCGCCGTCCTGCGCAGATGACCCAGGGTGGGCCGCGGCAAGGGCGCGGCATTGGTATCAACCAGTAGGAGCCAGGCGGCGCTGCCGCATTACGATCACGGCTGCTCACCATCTGGCCCGAGAGCCTTGCGCCCTCTGGGGCCCAGCCCCTTGCCCGCACACGATCGAGAGGATATGACCATGAAAATCAAACACTGGCTGTGCATGCTTGCCACCGCCTTGACGCTGGGCTCGGCCCAAGCTTGGCCTGACGCCAGCCGGGCGGTGACACTGGTCGTGCCCTTCCCACCGGGCGGCTCGACCGACCTGATCGCGCGCACGCTCGGGCCCAAGCTGCAGGAAAAACTGGGTGGGCGCTTCGTGGTCGACAACAAGGCTGGCGCTACCGGCACCATCGGTACCGGTCAGGTGGTTCGCTCGGCTGCCGACGGGCAAACCCTGCTCGTGTCCTCGCTGGGCCCCTTCGTGATTGCGCCGCACCTGATCAAGGCGCCGTATGACGCGCTCAAGGAGCTCGACT
>CANHBU010000155.1 GCA_947458345.1 Comamonadaceae bacterium | reverse complement strand
TCAAAGTGGCACAGGTGATAGGGGGTGTAAAAGCAATACAGCGGCCCCTGACCGAGCTTGTAAAGGTGCAGGTAGTGGCGCTGCTGGGGATGCGCATGCGTGCCCAGCACATAGACCCCCGGTGCGGGCCGCGCGCCGACGACATAGTCGACGATGCCCGGGCCTTCTATCAGGTCGTGCAAGGGGTACAGCGCCGCGACGTCTTCAATGGGTGTGCCTGCACTCACACTTGGGCCGTGCATGCCTCGACGGGCCACGCGCATGCCGGTGCCGTTGGCCACGATGGCGTTTTCAAAAGAGATTTTGGTGCCGTCAGCAAACGAGGTCACCATGTGCGGGTTTTGTCCCCACTGGGCGGCAAAAGCCGCTTGCGTGGCCGGTGTGCGGTAGGGGTCGTGCAGGCCCTTGATGTTGCCGCACAGCACGGGCTTGATGCCGATGCCTTTGACGAAGCGGTACAGGTTCATCATCACGCCGGGCTGGTCACCGTCGGCGCTGGTCAGGATCACGCCGGCGCGGTCGGCGTAGGTCTTGAGGATGGGGCCGAGCGTGCCGTCGAGCTCGGCGTTCATCAGCACCACGTGCTTGCCGTGGGCGATGGCCCGCATCGTCACATGGGCCGCATATTCAATGGTGCCGGTGGCCTCGACGATGACGTCGACGCCATCGGCCTGGCACAGGGCCAGCGCATCTTGCGTGTAAGCGGGCAGCCCCTGGTCGAGCGCGCGCTGCAATTGCACGGCGCTGTCTGCGGCCACCGAGTCGGTGATGCCCGCCTGCTCGTAGGCCAGCCGCGCTGCAGCCAGGCTGCGGTTGGCAATCGCAGCCACGCGCATGCCCGGCACCGATAGGGCCACCTGCAGCACGATGCCGCGGGCCATGAAGCCTGCCCCGACCAGGCCGATGCGAATCGGCCGGCCCTCCTGCTGGCGGCGCGCCAGTGCGGCATCCACGAGGATCATGCGCTCACCGCCGTCATTTCGTAGGCGGGCCAGGCCGCGTCTTTGCTCGAAAGCTGCCGGATCGGCACCGGCCATTCGATGCCGAAAGCGCGATCGTCATAGCGCAGGCCGCGCTCGGATGCCGGCGCGTAGAAGTTCGACACCTGGTAGCTCACAGCTGCGTTGTCGGTGAGCGTGACAAAGCCATGGGCAAAGCCGCGCGGCACCAGCAGCATGCGACCGTTGTCTTCGCTCAGCTCGACCCCCAGCCATTGACCGTAGGTGGCCGAGTCGGGGCGCAGGTCGACGATCGCGTCCCAAATCGCGCCGTGCTCACAGCGCACCAGCTTGTCCTCACCGTGCGGCGCCAGCTGGTAGTGCATGCCGCGCAGGGTGCCGGCGCGGCGCGTGAGCGAGCGGTTGGTCTGCACCAGGCGATGGGGCAGCTTGTGTTGCAAAAACTCGCGCGCGCAATACACGCGGGCGAACCAGCCGCGCTCGTCTTGGCGCCGCTCGGGCTCGATCAGGGCCGCTCCGGGCAGGCGCGTGGGTTGGATGTGCATGGACTCTCCTGTAGGTGGGGTAGGGGGGTAGGTGGCGTCGGTCTGGTGGGTCTGGGCTCACCACTGGCGCCAAGGGGCTTGGCCGGCGTTCCAGAGCGATTCGAGGGTTTGCTTGTCGCGCAGCGTGTCCATGGGCTGCCAAAAGCCTTGGTGCCGGTAGGCGGCCAGCTGGCCGCGTTCGGCCAGTTGTTCCATTGGCTCGCGCTCCCAAACCGTCTCATCGCCCGTGACCAAATCGAGCGCTTGCGGCTCGAGCACAAAAAAGCCGCCGTTGATCCAGGCGCCGTCTCCGTTGGGCTTTTCCTTGAAGCTGGGCACACGCCGGCCTTGCGCCGACAGGGTAAAGGCGCCAAAGCGCCCGGGTGGCTGCACCGCGGTGACCGTGGCCAGGGTGCCCTGGCTGCGGTGAAAGGCAATGAGCGCGCCGATGTCGACGTCGCCGACGCCGTCGCCGTAGGTGCAGCAAAAGGTCTGGCCGTCAAGGTAGGCGGCGGCGCGCTTGAGACGCCCGCCCGTCATGGTGTCCAGACCGGTGTCGACCAGGGTCACGCGCCAAGGTTCGCTGCGTGCGCGCAGCACTGTGGTGCAGTCGGTGCGCATGTCAAATCGCACATCGGCGCCGTCGAGGCCGTAGTCGCGAAAGAACTGCTTGATCACGTGGCCCTTGTAGCCGCAGCAGATGATGAAGTCATCGAGGCCGTGGGCCATGTAGCTCTTCATGATGTGCCACAAAATCGGCTTGCCGCCAATTTCCACCATGGGCTTGGGGCGCACGCTGCTTTCTTCGCTGATGCGGGTGCCCAGGCCTCCGGCCAAAATGACCACTTGCATCGAGCGCTGCTCGGGCTGCCGCAGCGCCTGCTCGGCCTGCGGCGCGGTGCGCTGTGGGGTATCGGTAGGCGCTCTCACGCGGCCGACCCGCACAGAACTCGGTCATGGGCCGTGCCGGCCAGTTCGCGCAGCACCTGCTGGCGCACCGCGGCCTGGGGCTCGACGGGGAATTTGCGCGCGAACCAGGCGCCGCACTGGCGCAGTGCGTCAAGGTGCTCGGTTTGAAACAGGCCGGGATGGGCGCCTTCGAAGCGCTGCACCCGATGGTTCATGGGTCCGCGCCGCACGCCCAAGCGCATCAGCAGGCTAGGCAGCAAGAACTCCTCGGCGATGTGCATGCGGGCGAAATGCTCGCGCAGCCCGGCGCGCCCATAGGCGCGCACCAGCGCCTCGATCACTGGGCGCCGCGCGCCGAACCAGACGCTGCCGTAATGCAGCGGCAGCCTGAGTCCGGCAACGCGCGGAGCCAGCGCCAGCTGGGTCATGGCCTGCAGCGGCAAGCCCGCCAGGCGTGCCCAGGGCGAACTCGAGTGGCCGGTGCGCAGCCAGATGCCAGCCTGCTCGCGCCGCCCTGGGCTGTCGCCGTAATAAACACCCACCAGTCTGCGCGCCAGGCGATGGGCCAGGCTGCCTTCGCAGGTCCAGGCGCGATAGCCCACTGACAGGCGCGCATCGCTGTCCAGGCGCAGGTCGATGGCGTCAAAGTGCGCATCGTGGGGGCCACTGACATGCCGTTCGAATTGGGCCATGGGCCTGATGGGAAGGCAACTTGGGCTGAGCAGTTGCAGGTAGTCGAAGTCGATCTGGCCCAGCGCGTGTTGCAGGCCCCTGAAGATGCCGTCGACAAAACCGAACTGAGCCCAGCCGGTGCGCGCTGGCTCGCTGACAAACTGCACATTGGGCGCTTGCAGTGTGAAGTCGGGGCTTTGGCTGAAGTCATGGTGCACCAGCACGGGGTGCGGCCCGAGGGCGTGCGCGAGCTGGTCGACCGTGGCGCTGGGCGCGACCGCCGACATCAGCAGAAACACAATGCGCGGGCTGCGGCGCTGCGGTGGCGCCGTCAGCGTGCCTTGCCCAGTCCAGGCGGCGCGCAGGCGCGAGGGTTCGCTGCTCGGCCGTGCCGGTGCCAAGGGTGTGCGCTCAGCCCGCGCCGCTTGCGCCGCTGCGTGGTTCGGTGTGAAGGAGTGTTGAATCGGCGCTGGCGCCATAGTTTTGCCCTGCAGTTTCACGAGTCGATGGGGTCATTCTGCGCAGGCTGGTGCATCGATTCAATGGCCTTGCGCGTGGTCGCGCCACGCGTTGACGCGCCGCTGGCTTGCTGTCCTACCGCGCTGTGTAGGGCGCTGGCTCGGCCGCGCTCGAAAGCGGGCGTCGGCTGGCCAATTGCGCTGCACCCGCGGCGCCCTCAGGCTAAGAAAAGGGCCCGAACGATGGCCTCTTTAGGCCTGTGCGACAAGCTTTTGCTCCCACTGCCAAGCGTGACCCATGATGGTGTGCAGGTCGCTGTGCTGGGGCTGCCAAGCCAGCACTTGACGGGCCAGGCGGGCATCGGCCACCAGGCGAGCGGGGTCACCCGGCCGGCGCGGGGCGTTTTGCACCGCGATCTTGCGGCCGCTGACGCGCTCGGCCGCTGCGATCACCTCGGCCACCGAATAGCCTTGGCCGTTGCCCAGGTTGTAGGCTTGTGAGGGGCCGCCCTCGAGCAAGCTTTGCAAGGCCAGCCAATGGGCCTGGCACAGGTCGCTGACATGCACATAGTCGCGGATGCAGGTGCCATCGGGTGTGTCGTAGTCGCCCCCGTACACCGCAATGTGCGATCGCCGGCCCGAGGCCACCTGCAGCACCAAAGGGATCAGGTGGGTTTCAGGTTGGTGGCACTCGCCGATGCGCCCCAGTGGATCGGCTCCGGCCGCATTGAAGTAGCGCAGGCAGATCGAGCGCAGCCCATAGGCCCGGTCGCAGTCGGCCAAAATTTGCTCGACCATGCGCTTGCTGTGGCCGTAGGGGTTGATCGGCATCTGCGGATGCGACTCATCGATGGGGCTGCTTTGGGGCTGACCGAAAGTTGCAGCGGTCGATGAAAAAACCAGACGCGGGACCCTATGGCGCTGCATGGCCTGCAGCAGCGTCAGCGTCGCTTGCACGTTGTTGCGGTAGTAGTCCAGCGGGTCGCTCAGTGAGGCGGCCACTTCGATGCGGGCTGCAAAGTGCATGACCGCATCGAAGCGATGGGCCTCAAACAGCCGATCGAGCAAGGCCGCATCGCCAACGTCGCCTTGCACCAGCGTGCCCCAGCGCACAGCGCTCGCACGACCGCTCGAGAGGTTGTCCAAGGTGACGGCGGGCCAGCGCGCCTGCGCCAGCCGCAGCAGCATGTGCGAGCCGATGTAGCCGGCTGCGCCGACGATCAGGATGCCGGGGGCTTGGGCTGCAGGCAGGTCGGTCAAGGCGGCTGATCCTTTGGCGCCGTCGGCAGCGCTTTTGAGGGGCTTGCGCCAGGTGCAGGCCCTGCGTGCGGGCGCTTTTTAGTCGGCTTCCCAGAGTCTGCTGCCAAGCCCAAGTTCAAGCCAACAAGCCTAGGGCTGCCCTGCGGGCGCGCGTGTCGGCAAAAGCCGCCTCAGCGCCTCAGTCTGAGGCTTCAAAGCGGCCGCGCTGCGGGTTTGCCCGCGCTTGTTGCGGCGCGATCGGACCGGTATGATTGTCTCTGTAATGAATCATTGATTCATAAGTGAAACAAGCCGAGTCTATGAGCCTGCCCCCGCTTGCCGCCGCAATCGAGTTCATTGGCGTTGAAAAGCGCTTTGCCGCCCGCGGCCGCTCGGCCGAGGTGCTGGCCGCGCGGGAGATCAATTTCTCGATCGCCAGCGGCGAGGTGGTGTCCATCATCGGCCCCTCGGGTTGCGGCAAGAGCACTTTGCTCAATATGGGCGCGGGCCTGGCCCGCGCCTCGGCCGGTCAGGTACGCGTGGGCGGCCAGGTGGTGACCGGTCCCAACAAGCATGTGGCCTTCATGCTGCAAAAAGACCTGCTCATGCCCTGGCGCACCATTGCACAGAACGTCGAGTTCGGGCTCGAGCTGCGGGCAGTGCCCGCGGCGCAGCGGCATGCGGTGTCTCAGCGCCTGCTGCAGCAGTGCCATTTGCAAGGCTTTGACAAGCACTACCCCAACCAGCTCTCGGGCGGT
>CANHBU010000154.1 GCA_947458345.1 Comamonadaceae bacterium | reverse complement strand
GCACACCGCCAACCAGACCCTGGTAGCTGCCCAGGGCGGCCGAGGCGTCGGACAGGACGTTGATGCCTTTTTCCTTGGCCAATACGTCAAAGGGGGAAATCAGCATGGTGGCCGCATGTTTGCCTTCAACCAGCGCGTTGTAGCGCTGCAGCACGCCGCCTGCAGCCACGGTCTTGTAGTCGCGGTCGAGCACCAGGCCATTGCGCTCGAGCACCTCGAGCAACACGAAGGCATAGCCGGTGGTCAGGGCGTCAACCGACACATTGGTGCCCTTGAGGTCCGCAAAGGTCTTGATGTTGGGCTGCACACCCAGACGCAAAAAGCCGTTGTCGGCACCCATCACCGCGATCAGGTTGCTGCCGTCGATCGGCACAGCGCCCTGCCCTTCGCGATAGGCCAGCAGGTTGTCGACGGCGGTCATGGCGATCTCGAAGTTGCCATTGATCAGGCCGGTGAGCTGCTCGCGCGAATTGGGCGTGTCGATGGTCTTGACTTCGATGCGGTTGTTGGCAAAAAAGCCCCTTTCCTGCCCCACCCAGATCGGCCAGTTGAAGCCACCGGGGAAGATGTTGACCCGCACTTGCTGCATGGTTGCAGGCACGTCGGGCGCGTGGGAAAGGGTGCCGCAGGCGGCCAGCAAGCCGGCCGCAGCCAGGGTCGTTGCGATCTTGAGTATCTTCATGGAAGGTCCTTGCGTCGTTTCGGATGGCCGCCGGCCAGGCTCAAAAGGCCGGGCCAGCTGGCATGGGCGGGTCTCAGACCCGCACCGGCCGCAAGCGTCGCAGCTCAGGCGCAGCGGCACAAGAGGGACTGCGAGCAAACCCACCCGCCAGAAGTGAAAAACACATTTCCAGCGGCCTCAAGCATGACCCAGAGCGAGGAGGCCCAGGCCGGTGGGCACCTCAGGAGGGCACCAGAAACTCCCGGCTGATGTGACTGCCCAGCTCATTGACCCGGTCCAGAAACTGGGTCAGGAAGGCGTGCAGGCCGGTGGCCAGGATCTCGTCGATGCGGGCAAATTGCAGGTCGGCACGCAGCTTGCCCGCTCGGCGTCGGCTTTCGCTGTCGACCCGCGAAGTGACCAGCCCCAAATTGACCATCACCTCGTTCATGCAGCCCAGCAGCGAGCGGGGCATGTCGGCACGCAAGATCAGCAACTCGGCCACCCGCTCGGGCTTGATCACATCGCGGTAGACCTTGCGGTAAATCTCAAAACCCGAGACGCTGCGCAAGATCGCGCTCCAGTGGTAGAAATCGAGCTCCTGGTCTTTTTCGGTGCCCTGGCCGAAAAAATCGCTCTCCACGGCGTGAAACTTGACGTCGACCAGCCGCGCGGTGTTGTCCGCGCGTTCGAGAAAAGTGCCCAGCCGGATGAAGTTGAGCGCCTCGTCTTGCAGCATGGTGCCCACCGTCACCCCGCGCGAGAGGTGCGAGCGGAACTTGACCCCTTCAAAAAAAGCTGCCGGATCGCGCTCGAGCGCGCCCTGCTCGAGCATGCGCGCCACCTCCAGATAGGTCTGATCCTGCGTCTCCCAGACTTCCGTGGTCAAAGTGCCCCGCACCGCCCGCGCATTTTCACGGGCCGCGCGCAGGCAGGAGATGATGCTCGAGGGGTTGTTCTCGTCGCGCACCATGAAGTCCATCACCGCGCGCGGCTGCAAGTGCTGGCCGTGCTTGAGGGCGTAGGATTGCTTGAGCTCGCTGATCGACAACATGCCCATCCAGCCGGCCTGAGCCGCCGCGGCCGACTGCGGCAGCAAGGAGGTCTGGTAGTTCACGTCGAGCATGCGTGCGGTGTTTTCAGCGCGCTCGGTGTAGCGCGACATCCAAAAGAGGTGGTCAGCAGTTCGAGACAGCATGGGGGTCTTTCAGCGTGTGGGCAGCCAGCTCAGGTCATCGCCCGCAGCCACTGGGCTTCGAACCGGCTCTGGCCGACACCGGCACCCGGTGGCGGCGCGTCGTTCGATTCGAGGATCCAGGTGTCTTTGGTGCCCCCGCCTTGAGACGAGTTGACCACCAGGGAGCCCTCTTTGAGAGCCACCCGGGTCAGCCCGCCAGGCACCATCTGCACCTGCTTGCCACTGAGCACGAAGGGGCGCAAATCGATGTGCCGCGGCGCGATTCCGCTGTCCACATAGGTCGGGCAGGTCGACAGCGTCAGGGTCGGCTGGGCAATGTAGCCCGCCGGATTGGCTTGCAGAACCTGTCGAAAGGCCTCGATCTCGGCCTTGCTCGCCGCAGGCCCCACCAGCATGCCGTAGCCGCCTGCGCCATGCACCTCCTTGACCACCAGCTCGGGCAGGTGGGCCAGGGTGTACTGCAGATCCTCTGGCTTGCGACACTGGTAGGTCGGGACGTTGCTCAAAATGGGTTTTTCACCCAGGTAGAACTCGATCATGGCCGGCACATAGGGGTAGATGGACTTGTCGTCGGCCACCCCGGTGCCGATCGCGTTGCACACCGCCACATTGCCCGACCGATAGGCCTGCAGCAGCCCGGCGCAGCCCAGGGTCGAGTCCCGCCGGAACGCCTGCGGGTCCAGAAAGTCGTCGTCGACACGGCGGTAAATCACGTCCACCCGCCGCGGGCCGCGGGTGGTGCGCATGTAAATGAAGTCGTCCTTCATGAACAGATCTTGCCCCTCGACCAGCTCGACCCCCATCTGCTGGGCCAAGAACGCGTGCTCAAAATAGGCCGAGTTGTACATACCCGGCGTCAGCACCACCACCGTGGGCTCATTGAGTCCGGCCGGAGCCATCGCGCGCAAGGTCTCGAGCAGCAGGTCCGGATAGTGCGCCACCGGCGCGACGCGGTTGCGGGCAAACAGATCGGGGAAGAGCCGCATCATCATTTTGCGGTCCTCGATCATGTAGCTCACGCCCGAGGGTACACGCAGGTTGTCTTCGAGGACGTAGTACTCGCCCTGCCCCTGCGCATTGGGCGCCCGCACAATATCGACCCCGCTGATGTGCGAGTAGACCTTGCCCGGCACGGTCACGCCCATCATCTCCGGCCGGAACTGCGCATTGCGCAGGACCTGATCGGCCTCGATCACACCGGCGCGCAAAATCTCCTGGCCGTGGTAGACATCGTCGAGGAAGCGATTGAGCGCGGTGACCCTTTGCACCAAGCCGTCTTGCATGGCCTTCCACTCGTGTGCCGGGATGATGCGCGGAATCAAATCAAACGGAATCAGGCGCTCGGTCCCGGCGCCGTCTTCATCCTGGGCGCCGTAGACGGCAAAAGTGATGCCCACCCGCCGGAAAATCATCTCGGCTTCTTCACGGCGCGCCTGCATGGCGGCCGCATTCTGCTCGGCCAACCACTGCTGGTAGCCGATGTAGTGAGGACGCACCGCTTTGGTGCTGTCGTACATTTCGTCGAAGCCGGTTCGGCTCATCCCGCGGTCCTCCCCAATGACACTTTTTGCGCGCGCTTTGTCTATGCGCTGCATGGGGTAGAGCTTAGCAAGGAACTTGCCAGAGTTCAGCACCCCGGGGGCGACAAGGATTCAAGCCGACCACCTGGCACCGCCCAAGCCCTTGCCGCGGCTCGTTTCAAGGCTGCGCCGGCGGCCGGTGCTGCCAGTAGCGCGGGACCCGCTGGCGCAGGCAGTCCATGGCCTGCGGATCATCGCTGCGCCAGGTGGCCGCGCCGCAGACACTCGACTGCACCACTTCGATGCGCCGCGCCTGGTAGCGCGCCATCACATCGCCGGCGGGGTGACCGAAGCGGTTGCGGTAAGCGGCCTGCACCACGGCCCAGCGCGGCTGCACCGCATCGAGCAGGGCTGCGCTTGAAGACGTGCGGCTGCCGTGATGGGGCACCAGCATCCAGTCGGCGCGCACGGAGGCACGCTCGACCAGCGCCGCCTCCTGAGCAGCCTCCAGATCGCCGGTGAGCAAGGCCGAGGCATGCACGCCCTGCACATGGAGCACGCAGCTCAGCGCATTGGGCTTGCGCAGGCGGGCGGCCTCTTCATCGTTCGGGTGCAAGATTTCAAAGCTGACCCCGTCGCGCTGCCAGCGCTGACCGGCCCTGCAAGCCGTGGCTTGCACCGGCTGGCGCAGCAGCTCATGATCGGGCGCGAGCGAGCTGATCACCTGCAGCTGCGGGTGGGCCGCCAGCAGCGCACGCGCCCCGCCGATGTGGTCGCTGTCGCCGTGGCTGAGCACCAGATCCTGCGGCCGCTCGCCCATGGCCCGCAAGGCGGGCACCAGCACCCGATGGCCGGCATCGCTCTCGCGCGAGTAGCGCGGGCCGGCGTCATAAAGCAGGCTGTAGCCGGCGGTGCGCACCAGCACGGCGCTACCCTGGCCAACATCGAAAGCAAGCACCTCGAAAGCACCTGGGGGCGGCCGCGCGGGCTGCCACAGCAGCACCGGCAGCATCAAGGGCAGACCCAGGCTGCGCAGCGCCAGCGGCCAGCGCATCACCATCAGGAGCCCTCCGAGCAAGCCAGCCACGGCGCACCACCATGGTGCAGCAGCGCGCTCCAACACGGCCCATGAGGCTTGCGACAAGAAACCCAGGAACTGCATCAGGACATCGAGCAAAGCGGCGGCCAGCGACCAGGCCGGCGGCAGCAGCACGCCCATCAGGGCCAAAGGTGTCACCGCCAAGGTCACCCAGGGAATGGCCAGCGCATTGGCGAGCAAGCCCAGCAGCGAGACCTGCTGAAACAGCACCAGCACCAGGGGGCTCAGCGCCAGCGTCATGATCCATTGCTCGCGCAGCAGTCGGACAAGCGCTGCAAGCCACTGGCGCCAGACGCCCAGCCGCGAGGCGGTGGGATCGCTGCGGCGCGGCGGCTCATCGCTTGCAAACAAGAGGCCGACCGCCACGAAAGACAGCCAAAAGCCAGCCTGGTGCAAGGCCCAGGGATCGAACCCGATCACCACCGCCATGGCCGCCAGCCAGACTTGGGGCCAGGGCCATCGCACGCCACTTGCGCGCAGCAGCACCGCAACGGCCAACATCCAGACCGTGCGCTGCGCCGGCACCGCCCAGCCAGAAAACACGGCGTAGGCCAGGGCCATCAACAGGCCGCCCCAACGGCCCGCCACATGCGCCGGCAGCGCCAGGCACGCTGCGCTGCCCCAACGCGCCGAGCGCCGCCATGCCGCAGCGATCAGGCCGCCGCTCAACCAGGCAAACAAGGTGATGTGCAGGCCCGAGATGCTCATCAGGTGGGCCACGCCGGTGGCCCGAAACACGTCCCAATCGGCACGCTCAATCGCGCTTTGATCGCCCATCACCAAAGCGGCAATGACGCCGGCAAGCGAAGGATCGGCGATGCGCTGTGCAATGGCCTGGCGTGTGGCCAGCCGGGCGCGATCGACCCATGCGAACTCGGCCGCCGCGATCGGCTCGGGCGGCCGATCGCGCGTCGTCGTGCGCACATAGCCGACAGCCTGAACACCGCGCTCCCACAGGCGCAGCTCATGGTCAAAGCCATGCGGGTTGCGCTGACCGTGCGGCGCCTTGAGCCGCACGGTCATCAGCCAGCGCTCACCAGGCTGCAAGGAGGCAGGTGGGTGCAGGGCCTG
>CANHBU010000153.1 GCA_947458345.1 Comamonadaceae bacterium | reverse complement strand
GACATCGACGGGGCGGTGCTCAAGACGCTTGAGACGGTGCAACTGCCCTCTAAGGCGGCCAAGGCTTACGACGCGATCGCGCCGTCGGTGGTGCGTGTCACCGGCTTTGACACCGACAAAAAAAGTGGCGAGCTGGTCCAGCGCAGCGTGGGCACCGGCGTGGTCATCGTTGACAAAGGCATCATCCTGACCAATTTGCATGTGGTGCAGGGCGCCGCCGTCATCCGCATCGAGTTTGCCGACGGACTGCAGACCACGGCCAGCGTCACGGGCGTGCAAGCCGAAAACGATCTGGCGGTGCTGCAGGCGCACAAGATCCCCGACGACCTGAGCGCTGCGACCCTGCGCTCGACTGCCGACCTGGCCCCCGGCGACGAGGTGCTGGCCGTCGGTTTTCCGTTTGGCATCGGACCGTCGGCCTCAGCCGGTGTCGTCTCGGGCCTGCAGCGCGCCTTCCGCTCGCCCGAGGGCCAGCACGAAATGCGCAACCTGATCCAGTTCGATGCGGCCGCCAACCCGGGCAACTCCGGTGGCCCGCTGGTGACCATGGACGGGCAGGTGGTGGGCATCGTGACCGCCATCTACAACCCCTCGCAGCAGCGCACCTTCATCGGCATCGGCTTTGCGGTGCCCATCGAAAACGCCGCCTCGGCCGTTGGCCTGTCGCCCTTTTAAATTGTGTTGAGCCCTTTTTTGGAGCGCGCATGAACCCCTCGACGCCAGAACCTGCACAAACCGCCCAACTGATGGAGAAGATCCTCTACGAAGTCAAGCGCGTGGTGGTCGGACAGGACCGGTTCCTCGAACGGGTGATGATCGCCATGCTGGCCCAAGGCCACCTGCTGGTCGAGGGGGTGCCCGGGCTGGCCAAGACGCTGACTGTCAAGACCTTGGCCGAGACCCTGCGCGGCCAGTTCAAGCGCATCCAGTTCACCCCCGACCTGGTGCCGGCCGATCTGGTGGGCACCCGCATTTACAACCAGAAAACCGGGGACTTCAGCACCGCGCTGGGGCCGGTCTTTGCCAACCTCCTGCTGGCCGACGAGATCAACCGCGCTCCGGCCAAGGTGCAAAGCGCGCTGCTCGAGGTCATGCAGGAGCGCCAGGTCACGATTGCCGGGCAGACCCATCCCGTGCCCCGGCCTTTTTTGGTGATGGCCACACAAAACCCGATCGAGACCGAGGGCACCTACCCGCTGCCCGAGGCGCAGGTCGATCGCTTCATGATGAAGGTGCTGGTCGACTACCCCAGCGACGAGGAAGAGTACGTCATCGTCGAGCGGGTGATTGGCCCGCGCATCGATGTCACGGCAGTGGCCAGCATCGAGCAGTTGGCCGCGCTGCAGGCGCAGTGCCGGCAAGTCTATGTGGACCCCAGCTTGCTGCACTACGCGGTCAGGCTGGTGTCGGCCACCCGCCACCCCGAGCGCCATGACCTGGCCGACCTCAAGCGCCTGATCACCTACGGCGCCAGCCCGCGCGCCACCATCGCCCTGACCGAGGGCGCGCGCGCCCTGGCCTTGCTGCGCGGGCGCGGCTATGTCTTGCCCGAAGACATGGTCGATCTGGTGCCCGATGTGCTGCGCCACCGCCTGGTGCTGTCCTACGAGGCCCTGTCGGAGGGCATGAGCAGCGACGCGGTGATCGCGCGCATCATGGCCAAGATTGCCGCGCCGGCCAAACCGCTCGACCATGAAAAACTGGCTGCGTAACTGGTTCGCCAGCGAGCCACAGCCGCCGGCCGATGCGGGTGAGCGCTTGGACGCCCAGGCCGTTTTGCAAAGGCTCGAATGGACGGTGCTGCGCCGCCTCGATGGGCTGCTGCAAGGCCACCACCGCACCTTGATGCGCGGCCAGGGACTGGACTTGGCCGATCTGCGCGAGTACCAGGCCCAGGACGATGTGCGCCACATCGACTGGAACCTGACCGCCCGGCTCGATCAGCCGCATGTACGCATCTACACCGAAGACCGCGAGATGACCGCCTGGTTCTTGCTGGACCTCAGCGGCTCGGTGGACTTTGGCTCGGGCCCGCGCCGCAAAAACCATCTCAGCCGCGATTTCGTCACGGCCGTGGCGCGCCTGCTCACGCGCGAGGGCAACCGGGTGGGGGCCTTGCTGTATGGCTCGGCCGTCGAGGCGGTGCTGCCGCCGCGCGGCGGCCGCTTGCAGGTGCTGCAACTGCTGCACCGCCTGCAAAACCGACCCGAAGCCACGCCCGCGGTACACCCTACGCAACTGCAGCACCTGCTGCAGGCGGGCGCCCATCACATCAAGCGCCGCTCGACCGTCTTTGTGGTGTCGGACTTCATCAGCGAGCCGGGCTGGGAGGCCAGCCTGGGGCTGCTGGCGCGCCGCCATGACGTAGTGGCGGTGCGGCTGTTCGACCCGCTCGAGATGGAGTTGCCCGATCTGGGCATGGTGCCCATGCGCGATGCCGAAACCGGCGAGGTCTTGATGGTCGACACCCACGATCGCCGCTTTCGGATGCGCTTTGCCGAACTGGCCGAGCAGCGGGAACAAGCGCTGCGCCAAGCGCTGTCGGCCAGCGCCGTCGATGCGCTCGAATTGCGCACGGACGACGATCTGCTCGATGCGCTGGTGCGCTTTTGCCAGCTGCGCCAGCGCCGCGTGCGGGCCGCGCTGCCCGCAGCGGCCTGAGGGCGGACGCCCAAACCACCCCACCCCACCCAACGAGCGCCAAGCGGAGCCAAACGATGACCTTCTTATGGCCTGAGTTGCTGTGGTTGCTGCTGATCTTGCCAGCACTGGTGCTTGTGTACCTGTGGCTGATGAAGCGCAAGAAGCAGATGGCCATTCGCTATGCCAGCCTGGCCATGGTGAGCCAGGCCTTGGCTGGCCGTTCGCTTTGGCGCAGACACCTTCCACCGGCGCTGTTCCTGCTTGCGCTGACCGCTTTGCTGCTGGCCTCGGCGCGGCCCTTTGCCACGATCCGCTTGCCTTCGCAGCAAGAGACCATCATGCTGGCCATGGATGTCTCGGGCAGCATGCGCGCCACCGATGTCGAGCCCAACCGTCTGGTGGCCGCACAAAACGCGGCCAAGGCCTTTTTGGCGGAACTGCCGCGCCACGTCAAGGTGGGCATCGTGGCCTTTGCCGGCACCGCCTCGGTGGTCCAGCCGGCCACGCTCAGCCGCGAGGACCTGGTCGCGGCGATCGACAAATTTCAAATGCAGCGCGGCACTGCCATCGGCAACGGGATCGTCATGTCCCTGGCCGAGCTTTTCCCCGACGCCGACATCGATCTGGCCAAGATGCAATACGGCAGCCGGCCCCAGGGCAGCAGTCTCGATGACAAGGCCAAGCCCGGCAAGAAGGTCTACGAGCCGGTGGCCCCGGGCTCCAACGGCGCGGCAGCGGTCATCTTGCTCACCGACGGGCAGCGCACCACCGGGGTCGAGCCACTGGAGGCAGCCAAGCTGGCCGCCGACTACGGCGTGAAGGTCTACACGGTGGGCGTGGGCACGGTCACGGGCGAGACCATCGGCTTTGAGGGCTGGTCGATGCGGGTGCGGCTCGATGAAGAGACGCTCAAGGCGATTGCCGCCAAGACCCAGGCCGAGTACTTTTACGCCGGCACCGCGCAAGACCTCAACAAGGTCTACACCGCGCTGAGCTCGAAGCTGACGCTGCAGAAAAAGGAAACCGAAATCTCCGGCCTGATGGCCCTGCTGGGCGCGGCCCTGGCCCTGCTGTCGGCCGGCTTGTCCGTGCTGTGGTTCAACCGCTTGCTATAGGCCGGCGCCAGCCGCGCCTTGGACCTGCATCAAGCCGCCGCCAGCCGCCCTTCGATCAAATTGAGCTGACGGTCGCAACGCGCCGCCAGCATGGGGTCGTGGGTCACGAGGACAAAGGCCGTGCCCTGCTCGCGGGCCAGCCCGAGCATGAGCTCAAAGACCCGCTCGGCCGTGACGCGATCGAGGTTGCCGGTGGGCTCATCGGCCAGCACGCAAGCGGGCCGGGTGACCAGCGCGCGCGCGATCGCCACACGCTGGCGCTCGCCGCCCGAAAGCTCGGCGGGGCGGTGCTCAAGGCGCTGGGCCAGTCCGACCGCGGCCAGGGTATCGGCGGCGCTGGCCAGCGCCTGCGCTCGCATCTGGCGGCGTATGAGCAAGGGCATGGCCACGTTCTCGACGGCGCTCAGCTCGGGCAGCAGGTGATGGAACTGGTAGACAAAACCCAGATGCCGGTTGCGCAGCCGATCCTGCTGGGCAGCCGAAAGAGCAGCGAGCTCCTGCCCCATGAGCTGCACCTGCCCGCTGCTGGGCGCATCGAGTCCGCCGAGCAGGTGCAGCAGCGTGCTTTTGCCCGATCCCGAAGCGCCCACAATGGCCACCGTCTGGGCCGGCGCCACTTGCAAGTCCACGCCCTGCAGAACCTGCACGTCCAGCGGGCCTTCGACAAAGCGCTTGGTCAGACCGCGCGCCTGCAGAACCCAGGGCGGCGCGCTTGGCTGCACTGCTGCGGGCTTATTCATATCGCAAGGCCTGCGCCGGCTTGACCCGGCTGGCGCGCCAGCTCGGGTAGAGCGTCGCCAGGAAAGCCAGCACCAAGGAAATCAGCGCCACCGGCACGATATCGCCGGCTTGCGGATCGCTGGGCATGCGGCTGATCAGGTAGATGTCGCGCGGCAAAAAGCTCGCGCCCAGCAGCTGCTCGAGCGCCGGCACGATCACATCGATATTGCCGGCCACCAAAAGCCCGAGCAAAAGGCCGCCCCCGGTGCCCACCAGACCCACCATGGCCCCTTGCACCATAAAGATGGCCATGATGCTGCGCGCGCTGGCACCGAGCGTGCGCAAGATGGCAATATCGGCGCGCTTGTCGGTGACCGTCATCACAAGGGTGCTGACCAGGTTGAAGGCCGCCACCGCCACGATCAGGGTCAAGATGATGAACATCATGCGCTTTTCCACCTGCACCGCCGCAAACCAGGTGCGGTTCTGCCGAGTCCAGTCGCGCACCAGCAGATCTTGCGGCAAGCTGACCATCAATTGGCCGGCCACTTCGCGGGCCTGGTGCAGATCGCGCAGCTTGACCCGAACGCCGCTGGGGCCCTCGAGCCTGAACAGACGCAGCGCATCGTCCTGATGGATCAGCGCCAGGGTGGCGTCGTATTCAAAATGCCCGGAGTCAAAAAAACCGACCACGGTCATTTGCTTGAGCCGCGGCACCACGCCTGCCGGCGTCACCTGCCCGCCCGGCACGATCAGGGCCACGGCATCGCCGGCGCGCACGCCCATGGAGCGGCCGAGCTCGGCGCCCAGCACGATGCCAAATTGGCCGGGCCGCAGTTGCTGGAGCAAGGCCTGCTGCTGCGCCGCCACATCGCTGACCTGGCCCTCGAGTGCCGGGTCGATCCCCCTGACCAGAGCGCCCTTCATGTCCTCGCCGCGCCCAAGCAAGGCCTGCGAGGCGACAAAAGGCGCCGCCCCAAGAACCTCAGGGTGACGGCGCAACTGGGCCAGCGTGGCGGGCAAATCGGCGATCGCGCCGCCACCGGCGCCATAAACCTCGATGTGCGAGATCACGCCCAGCATGCG
>CANHBU010000152.1 GCA_947458345.1 Comamonadaceae bacterium | reverse complement strand
TGGCGCGAAAACGGGCGAGCCGCTCTTCAGTCAATGCGCCGCCGGCAAACAGCTCACCCATGCCGGTGCTCGGGTTCATGACGGGGGTGAGGCAGTTGACGCGGATATTGTCCGGACCGAGCTCGGCCGCCAAGGACTTGCTGGTGACGATGGCCGCACCTTTGGAGCCGTTGTACCAGGTCAGACCGGGGCGGGGGCGCACACCGGCCGTGGAGGCGATGTTGATGAAGCTGCCGCCCCCCTGCGCCCGAAAGATGGGAACGGCATGCAAGCAGCTCAGGTAGATGCTCTTGACGTTAACGGCGTAGCAGCGATCAAACTCTTCTTCACTGACGGTCAGTGCGCTCTGGTTGCGGTGGGTCCAGCCGGCGTTGTTGACCATCACATCGAGGCGGCCGAACTGCTGCAGCGCTGAATCGACGAGCCGCTTCATGTCCTCGTTGCGCGTGACGTCTGCCGGGACGACACAAGCGCGGCCCCCGAGCGCGTTGATCTCGTCACAAACGCGCTGCGCACCTGCGGGCACCAGATCGTTGACGACAATCGCAGCGCCTTCTTCAGCCAGCCGCTTGGCGATGCCTTCGCCGATGCCGCTGCCAGCGCCGGTGACGATGATCGATTTGTTCTTCAGCCTCATGGTGTGAAGTCCCTAGGGTTGGGTTAACGGTTCAGCGTGAGGGGGCCGGGGAGGGCCCGATCACCGGAGCAGGAGACGGTCCGATCACCGGGGCGGGAGAGGGCCCAATCACCGGTGCAGGTCCGATGGCTGGGGCCGGGGAGGGCCCGATGACCGCAGAAGGCCCAATGGCCGGTTCGGGTGAGGGCGATGGCGTCGCGTTCGCGGCCGGCTGGGCCGGCGCGGCAGCCGGCCCGATGACCGGCTCGGGGGCCACGACGGCCGGCGGCTTGGCGAACACCGCATCGCGCAGGGCCAGTGAAATGCTGGGCACGTAGGTGATGACCATCAGGCAGCCGATGATCACCAGCACAAAGGGCAGCAGATGGCCAATGATTCGGTCTAGCGATATCTTGGCCACGGTACACGCGGCAAACAGGTTGACGCCAAAAGGCGGCGTGATCATGCCCAGCGCCAGGTTAACCACCATGATGATGCCAAAGTGCACGGGGTCGATACCAAAGTGCATGGCCACCGGCACCAAGATGGGGGCCAGCACGATGATGGCTGCTGAGGTTTCGATGAACATGCCGATGACAAACAAAGCCGCGTTCACGCCAAAAAGAAACCAGCCCGGTGATTGCAAGATGTCCTTGAGCCACAGGCCGATCGCATCGGGTATGCCCGCGCGGGTGATCAGGAAAGCAAACAGGCCTGCATTGGCGATGATGAACATGATCACCGCGCTTGAAATGACCGATTTGCGCAGCACCGCCAACAAGTCGGCCCAGCGCAATTCGCGGTGGATGAACAGGCCAATAATCAGGGCGTAGAACACCGCCACCACCGAGGCCTCGGTGGGCGTGAACACGCCGCCGTAAATGCCGCCCAAAATAATGACTGGCATCAGCAGCGCCCAGCCGGCGCTGAAGGTGGCGCGAGCCACAGACAGCCGCCCCTTGCCGTCGTCCTTGCCCCAGCCCTTGTAGCGGCAGTAAAGATGAACGAAAAGCATCAGGGCCGCCCCGATCAGGATGCCAGGGCCAAAACCGGCAATGAACAATTCGCCAATCGAGACTTCGGCGGCCACGCCAAAGAGGATCATGGGAATCGAGGGCGGGATGCTCACGCCCAGTTCTGCCGAGGTCGCTTGCAGCGCTGCCGCATAGCCTGTGGGGTAGCCGTGCCGGATCAGCGCCGGAATCAGGATGGAGCCGATGGCAAAGGTGGTGGCCACCGAAGAGCCCGAGACCGCTGCAAAGATCATGCAGGTCAGCACGCAGGTCATGGGCAGGCCACCTTGCACACCGCCGACCAGTGACTTGGCAAATTCGACCAGTCGGCGCGAGATGCCGCCGGTTTCCATCAAATTGCCCGCCAGGATGAAAAACGGGATTGCCGCCAGCGGAAATTTGTCGATGGCGGTGAACATCTCTTTAGGCACCAAAATGAGCTTGGTGCTGTCAAACAGCACCAAGCCCAGCACGGCTGAGCCGCCTATCGAGATGGCGATCGAAATGCTGAAGGCAAAGCACAGCAGCATGGTGATAAGGAGGGTCAATGACATGAGGCGGCCCTGCAGTCTGGTGTCGTCGTATTGAGCTGCTCGCGCGCCTACTGCGCGGTTTCGAGCTCTTCGGCTCGCGGATCAAGGTGGTTGGCCACAACGGCCAGCAGGCCCAGCAGCGCGCCGGCGGGCAGGGCGCCATAGGCCCAGGACATCGACAGGTCCATGCTGGAGAAGGTTTGAAAGCGCACGCGGGTGATCAACTGAACGCCGAAGTACAGCACCACGGACAGGAAGCTCAGATTAAAGAGCGTGATAACCCAGCGCACGGTTTGCCTCCAGCGTCCGCGCGAGAGCCGCAGCATCAGGTCGACCGACACCAGCGCGCCCTGGCGCAGCGCGGCGACGGTGCCCAGCATGACCATCCAGATCAGCAGGCGACGCATGGATTCCTCGGTCCAGGTCGACGGCTGCTCGAAGACAAAGCGCGACACCACCTGCCACATGCCCAGAACGCTGATGATGGCCAGCAAGGCGCAGGCCGCGTGCAGGCTCAGGCCGGTGGTGTAGCGATCGATTTGGAGGATGAGTTTTCTCATGGCCTGTGCGTCCTGAGGTTTAAACGCAACGCGCAAGCGGGGTGCAGCCGCAACGATGGCCGCACCCCGCCCCGAGGAGGTCTTAGCGAACCGCCTGAATTGCTGCGATCTTGGCGGCTGTGAACTCCTTGGCATACTCTTGGTAGGCCGGGGTCACTGCCTTGCGAAAGCTCTCGCCGTTGACTTGCCGGATCACCTGCATGCCATCTTTTTCGAGTTGCGCAATGCCGGTGTTCTCGTCGTCATTGACGCGCTTGCGCTGAGCCGCAGCGCCTTTCTTGCCAGCCTCGAGGAACACGTTCTTGTCGGCCGCTGACAGCTTGTTCCAGACGGCCGGCGAGAGAATGATGACAGCGGGCGAGTAAACGTGGCCGGTCAGCGAGAGGTGTTTTTGCACCTGCGAGAACTTGGAGGCCAAGATCACCGGAATCGGATTTTCCTGACCGTCGACAGTGCCTTGCTGCAAGGCGGTGAACAGCTCTGGGAAGGGCATGGGTGTGGGCAGGATGCCAAAGGTCTTGTAGCCGTCCATGTGGACCTTGTTTTCCATGGTCCGCATCTTCAGGCCCTTGGCGTCTTCTGCGGTGCGGATCGCACGCTTGCTGTTGGTCATGTGGCGAAAACCGTTTTCAGCCCAGGCCAGCCCGATCAGGCCCTTGGCCTGCATGTTTTTAAGCAGGTCCTGACCGATCGGTCCGTCCATCACTTTGCGCGCATGGTCGTAGTCGCGAAACAGGAAAGGAATGTCGACGATCTTGACCTCGGGCACGAAGTTGCCCAGCGGACCGGTCGAGGTGTTGACCAGATCGAGCGTGCCCAACTGAACGGCTTCGATCATCTCGCGCTCGCCGCCGAGCGAGCCCGATGGGAAGTGCTGGCATTTGTAGCGGCCTTGGGTGCCCTTTTCAATGTCCTCGCAAAACACGGTGGAGCCGACCCCGTAGTGTGAGTTGGTCGATACGGCGTAGCCGATTCGCAGAGTGGTCTGCGCCTGTGCGCCCATGGCGGCCATCAGCGCGGCAACAGCCAGCGGCTTGAGCAGAGAAGATAAAGTCATGGTGTGGTCTCCTTAGTGAGGTCAAAGAAAAGGCCGCCGAGGGCCGGGTGGAAAAAACTCAGCTTGTGTAACGTTGGGTATATCGGCGCCACCAGCCCAGCCCCGCGCTCGTGCCTGCGCGCGGCCGGTATTCGCAGCCAATATAGCCAGCATAGCCCAGGGTTTCGAGCAGGTCGAACAAATAAGGGTAAGACACCTCCCCCTCGTCGGGTTCATGCCGCTCGGGCACGCTGGCAATTTGCAGGTGGCCGATGCCGTCGAAGTGGGTCTTGATGCGCGTGGCCAGGTCGCCCTCGACGATCTGGCAGTGGTACAGGTCCATTTGCACCTTCAGGTTGTCGCGGCCCACCTCGGCGCGCACGCTGTGGGCATGGTCTTGACGGTTGAGGTGGTAGCCAGGCATGTCGCGTCGGTTGATCGGCTCAATCATCACCGTGATGCCGTGCTCGCCCAGCCGGTCGCAGGCCAGTCGCAGGTTGTCGATGTAGGTCCGGTGCAGCAGTTGCAAGTCGCAACCCGAGGGTTCGATTCCCGCCATGATGTGCAGATTCTTCACCCCGGTGGCCCGCGCGTAGACCAAGGCGGTGTCGATGGTGCGCTTGAACTCTTCTCGGCGATCGGGCAGGCAGGACATGCCGCGCTCGCCAGCGGCCCAATTGCCTGGCGGCAAATTGAACAAGGCCTGCTTGAGGCCATGGTCCTGCAGCCGCCTGGCGATATCGTCAGGCGCAAAGTCGTAGGGAAACAGGTATTCGACGGCATCAAAACCGTCGGCCGCTGCTGCCGCGAAGCGCTCCAGGAAGGGCACTTCGTTGTACATCATGGTCAGGTTTGCGGCAAAGCGCAGCATATTTTTCTTTCTTACCAGGGGGTGCCAAAAGTCTGCTGCAACTCTTGCAGCTGCTCGGCGTTCAGCGGCTCGGGGCGGGGCTTGCACAGCAGCCACAAGCGCGCGGTTTCTTCAAGTTCTTCGAGCACGGCCATGGCCTGCGCGGCGCTTTCGCCCCAGGTGACGGGGCCGAGCCGGTCGAGCATGACGGCGCGAGGCGGCCGGGTGGCCAGGCCCAGCAACTCGCTGATGCGTCGGCCGACCTGCGGATCGCCGGGCCGATGGTAGGGCAGCCAGGGCACCGGCCCGACCTTCATGACCTGGTAGGGGGTGATCGGTGGCAGGATCGCCTGCTCGCTCCAGACGCCTTGCAAGGTCAGCGCCACCAGGTGCGTGCTGTGGCTGTGAAGCACGCATCGGGCCTGCGTGCCGGCATAGATCGCCCGGTGCAGCGCCAGGGTCTTGCTGGCGCGCTCCCCGCTCAGTTGCTGGCCGTCCTCGTCGACCCAGGCCAACTGCTCGGGCTCCAGAAAGCCCAGGCAGGCGTCTGTGGGGGTGATCAGGTAGCCGCGCTCGAGCCGCAAGCTGATGTTGCCAGCGGTGGAGTGCACGAGCCCGCGCTCAAAGAGCGATCGGCCGACCCGGCACACTTCCTGGCGCAGGCGCTGTTGTTCGGGGGGGATGTGCAGGCTGCTCACGATCGAGGTTTCAAGCGTGCACTTCAGCGCAGGCCAGCGCTGCGCTGAAGAAATCGGGTCCGCCGAAGTTGCCGGACTTCAGGGCCAGCCAGATCGGCTCACCCTGCCAAAGCCCCTCTGTCCAGGGCACGCCGGGGCAGATGCTCGCGCCAATGCGCAGACGTTTGATGCCCAGAGCCTGCGTCACCGCGCCGGAGGTCTCGCCACCGGCTACCACCAACTTGCGCACACCGGCTTGAGCCAGGCTTTGGGCCAGCGCTGCCAG
>CANHBU010000151.1 GCA_947458345.1 Comamonadaceae bacterium | reverse complement strand
GCGCAGTCTATAAGCGGCTGGGCAGCCAAGTGGCGATGGCCGGCCAAAAGAAGATGGCCAGCAGCAAGAGCACACTCATCAGCACATAAGGGGTGACCGCCTGGAAGATCTGCGAGGTACGCACCTCGGGCGGCGCCACGCCCCGCATGGTCATCAGCAGCAGCCCGTGCGGCGGCAGCAGCAGTCCCATTTGCATGCACATCAGAAACATCACGCCGAACCAGACCGGATCGATCCCAAGACTGCTCACGATGGGCATGAAAATCGGCAGCGTGATCATCATCATGCTGACCTGATCGACGAAGAGGCCCAGGAAAATCAGCAGGGCCATCATGCCCACCACGATCATCTCCTTGGACCAACCCTGGCCGGTGATCAGCTGCACCAGGCCGTTGCTCGCACCGGAGAACGACAGCAGCTGCGCGAAGGTGGTGGCGCCCAGAATGATGAAAAGGATCATGCCGGAGATACCGGCCGTCCCCATGAGGGCGCTGCGCAGCGCCTGCCAGGACAGTCGTCGGTACAAGGCGGCCAGCACCATGGTGGCAAAAGCGCCGAGGGCGGCGCATTCGGTCGGGGTGGCCCAGCCGGCAGCCAGCGCGCCCACCACGACCCCAAAGATCGACAAGGTCGGCAACACATAGGCCACCAGCAAATGCCAGCGATCCCAGCCGGTAAAGCGCACCGCCTGCGCGTCTTGCGGCGCCAAGGCTGGACTCAGGCGCACGCGCAAGATGATCCAGGCGATAAAGGCCACAGACAAAATAAGACCGGGGACGATGCCGCCGAGCAGCAGTTTGGAAATCGAGATGCCCGACAGCGATCCGAGCAGCACGGTCAGTGCCGAAGGCGGAATCAGCATGTCGACCGCACCGATGGCCATGATCGGACCGGTGGCCAGCTTCGGGTGGTAGCCTCTTGCGAGCATCACCGGCAGCATGAGCGAGCCGAGCATCGCGGTCGTCGCTATGGTCGAGCCTGAAATCGCCGAAAACACCGTGCCGGCGACCACCGCCACCACGGCCAGTCGGCCCGGCACACGGGTGATGAGTCGATCAATGCCTTCGATGACCTTGTGCGCCAGGCCGGTATGAAACAGCACCTCACCCATGAGCACGAAAAGCGGGATCGGCGTCAGCGCAAAGGCGGCCACCGAGCTCACGCTGCTGCGCGCCAATTGCACCAAGCCCACTTCGCCGCCCATATAGAGCCAAGCGCCCACCAGGTTGACCGCCAAAAAAGTCAGGGCCACCGGCATGCCGATGAACAGCAGCGCGGTCGAGCCCCCCAGCAGCAGCCAGGCCGCGAAAGTCCAACTCATGGCGCCTCCCCTGGCTTCATGCGGCGCTCACCGCATCGTTGCGCGGACCGCGCTCGCCGCGCCACAGGCGGTGCATGCGAAACAGCATTTCGACCGACAACAGGGCAAACGCCAGCGGCAGCGGCGCCAGGCTCCACCACTCGGGTGTGACCAGGGTCTTGATGCTCAAGGCGCCCGATGCATGGCTGGCCCACGCGGCCTTGGCCGACACGGCCGTCAGCACCAGGCAGGTGGCCAGGCCGAGTCCATCACCGAGCCACTCGAGCAGCCAGGCCAGACGCGCCGGCAAGGGCTGCAGCAAGATATCGACCCGGATGTGTTGGCCCTGGCGCAGCAGCCAGGGCGCCACAGACAGCGTGACCAAGAGCAGCAGCCACTCGCTGACCTCGTTGCTCCAGGCAAACCCGCGCGGCCAGCCGGCCAGGGCCAGGTTGCGCAGCGCCACATCGGCCACGATGATGAGCATCATGGCCAGCAGCAAGAGGCAACCCAGCAGGGCCAGCGCCGACAGCAAGCGACCCCACAGCGCGGACAGGCGGTCGATCACAAAGCGCGCTTAACGGGAAAACAGGGCCTTAAAGCGTGCCGCGATCTCGGGGCTTTGCTTGCTGGCACCGGCCCAGCCCACCTCATAGGCGCGGTCGCGGAAGGCCTTGGCCGTGGCGGCATCAAACGCGATCGTTTGAATGCCGGCCTTGGCCTGGCGCGCCGTCTCCTCGGCAGCGAAACGGGTCCAAAAAACGTTCTCGGCCTCCAGCGCCAGCACCTGCCGGTTCAGGAAAGTGCGCTGGGCCTCGCTGAGCTTGCGGTAGGCCGTCAAATTCATGATCAGCGAAACCTCGGCATCGTAAAACCCGGGGTCGACACGGAACTTGGTTTTCTCGTGCCAGTTCAAGTCGAAGATGCCGCCGATGGGCCAGCCATAGCCGTCGACCACGCCACGCTCGAGCGCGGTGTAGACCTCGCCGGGCGGCGTGGTGATCACGCTGGCGTTGAGGGCCTGGAAGAAATCGCGATAGACCGGCGTGATGCGGATTTTCTGGCCGGTCAGGTCGGGCTTGTCGATTTTCTTGTTGGTGTAGATGTGAAAGGGCTGGTTCTCCACCATGCGGCCCAGATACTGCATATTGCCTTTTTCATTCCAGACCCGGTTGATGGCCTCATAAGCGCCGTTCTTGCGCTGCTCGGCAATCGGGATCTGGGTGAGCTTGAGGAAGTCGGCCTCGGGCATCACATTGGTGTAGAAAGCGCCCGTGTTGAGCGCCATGTCGACCACGCCGGTTTTGACGGCATTGCCCACCTCAAACGAGGGCATGGCCTTGGGGCCACCAATGAAGTTGATCTGCAAAAGCCCCTTGCCCTCGGCATTGAACTTGGCCATCCAAGGCTGCAGGCGCTGCACGTAAATGCCGTTTTCGGTGAAGCCGCTGACCAGCCTGAGCGTGGTTTCCTGGGCCCAGACCGAGGCGCTTAGCCCCATGAGCAAGGCTGCGGTGGCTTTGAGCCAATGACGTTTTTGCATGCATGTCTCCTTTAAGTTGGAAAGGGTCAAAAAAACCGTTGAATCAATGCGCCTTCAAGGCCGAGCGCAGGGCTTGCCCGCTGTCGTCGGCCAGCGCAGCGCTCACCAGGGTCTGCAAGCGCACCGCCGCACCGGCTTGGCCCGCCATGGCCGGCAACTGCTGCACGATCATCTCAAAATGGCGCCAGCCGCGGGCATGGGTATCCCCGTAACCCTTGACCAGACGCTGCGCCCGCGCCAGCTCAAGCGCCAGCTCGGGCTCGGCGGGCAAAAGCCGGCGCAGGTCGGCCAGCCAGGCCCCGATGCGCTGCTGCTCGGTCTCAAAGCGCAAGGACTTCGGGCGCCAGCGCCGCAGGCTGGCCACGCCGTAGAGCAGCAAAAAACCGCGCAGCGAGCTGGTGCGCACCACGCGCCCGCTGCTGGCATAGCGGCCCACGAGCTTGCGGGCCCAGCCGGTGCGCAGCAGCCATCGGCCCCAGGCCGCCGGCAAGGTGTCGGCAATCTCCTCGAGCCGCGGGTGCAGAAACTCATTGATGTGCAGCCCCTGCTGCGGGCCCAGTCGCACCTCCTGGCCGACGCGCTCGAAGCGACTGCGCCGCGTCTTGAGATCGGCCACCCGCACCGTGTCCTCGTAGGACATCCACAGCGCCAGGTGGCGCGCCGCCTCGGCCAGCGCCTGCTGGGCCGGTGCCGCCGCGGGCGCCACTTCGCACAGGCTTTGCAGGCGATCGAGGTAGAGCTCGGCGTAGGCCAGGTCCTGGTAATCGGCCAGTCGCATCAGGCCGTGCAGCGCATGGGCCTGGGCTGGCGCTGGCAGTTGCTGGCAAGCGCGCTGAGCCAGGTCGCGCAGGCGCGGTCCGACTTTGGGCAGGGCAGGCTCAGAAGCGGTGTCGGCCTGGCTCTGGGCAGGCGGCTTGAGGGCCTCCTGCGCGGCTTGCCAGCCCAGCGCAAAAGCCTTCAAGCTCGCTTGCACACCCACGCCTGAGCGTTCGATCGTCTGCTCGAACTGGCTGCGACCGAAGGGCAAGCGTCCGCTGGCGGCAATCGCGCCGAACAAGGTTGCGCCGACCGGCGTGCCACACTGCTCAGCCAATTGCGAAAAGTCGGCACCGATCCAGCAGGCCGATGCGGCGCGGGCGCCCTCGAGCAACTTGCCCGCGTCGACCCGACCGTCGGCCACGGCGGTGCGCTCGGTCATGCTGTAGACCCGGTGGGTCGAGGCGATCAAGGTGGTGCGCTCGGGCGTGACGAGTTGGCGCTGCAAGGCACGGCCAGCCTCCATGAGCTCGGACGCAATCACCAGATCGACGACACCCGGAAAAGGACTGAGCGCCATCACCGGCGCCTGCCCCGATGGCACCTGGTCGGCCGGAAACATCTCAAGGTAATAAATGGTCGCGCCGGTGCGCTGGGCCACACCGGGCACCGAGGTGGTCTGCGCCACATGGCCGTTGTGCTCGGCCAGATCGACCAGCCAGTCGGCCAGCACACCGCCGCCCTCGCCACCCATGGCCAAAATCGCCAGCGTGATCAGGCGCTCATCGGAGCCCACCGCATTGCTCTGGCTCATGCCGCTATCCCTTCGAGCCGGCGCTCAATGCGCCGCTGCAGCCAGCCGATCACGCGAGCGCTGACTTTTTGCAGCCAGCGGTCCCAGGTACTGGGGTTGTCGATGATTTCAGCGCGGTAAAACGAAGGACACAAAACCGCCGCATGCGCCACCTCGCCGCACAAGCCGCAGCCCACGCAGCTGTCGGCCACCGCAGTCACCGGATCGGTGCGCAGCGGGTCGGGATTGGGCTTGATGCTCAGCGAAGGGCAGCCCGACAGCCGGATGCAGGAGTGGTCGCCGGTGCAGGTATCGGGATCGACGCCGAAGCGCTCGCGCACCACGCGCTCGCCGGCCTGCACCTTCTTGCGCCGCAGCGGCCGCTCGCGCCGCTGGCGGTTGAGCATGCACTCGCTTTGTGCGACCACCACTTTGGGGCCGCGCTCCGGGGTGGTCATGGCCTCGCGCAAGGCCTGCTTCATGTCGGCCAGGCTGTAGGTGTGGGTGACCGTGCGCACCCAGTTGACGCCCACACCCCGCACCGCCTTCTCAATCGGGTGGTTGGTGGCGCGGATCTCGTTGCGCGCCTTCGACGACAGCACGTCCTGCCCGCCGGTGGCCGCCGAATAGCCGTTATCGACCACCAAGAGCACGTTGTCGGTCTTGTTGAAGACCGCATTGCCCACACCGCTGGTCAGGCCGTTGTGCCAAAAGCCGCCGTCGCCCATGATGGCCAGCGTGCGCCGATCGGTCTCGGGCGTGTTGAAGGCCGAGGCACCGGCCCAGCCCAGCCCGTAGCCCATGGTGGTCGAACCGATATTGAATGGCGGCAGGATCGAAAACAGGTGGCAGCCGATGTCGGCGCTGACATGGCGCGGCCCCAGCTCGCCTTCGAGCATCTTGAGCGCGGTAAAGATAGGCCGCTCCGGGCAACCGGTGCAAAAAGAAGGCGGCCTGGGCTGCACCTGGGCCACCGCTGCGGCCACCGCTGCGACCGCCTGCTGCGAAGCTGGCGCAGCCATCACGGCCAGCGCGTGGCCCGGCTGCGGCAACAAGGCGCCGGCGCGCTGGCGCAAAAACTCGCCCACCCCCTTGAGCATCACCGCGCCGGTGTACTCGCCGCCCATGGGCAAAACATCCTTACCCTGCACCTCGGTGCGGCTGCCCGCGCGGTGCAAGAGGGTGTGGATGTTCTGCGCAATAAAGTCGGGCTGACCCTCCTCGACCACCAGCACGGCCCG
>CANHBU010000150.1 GCA_947458345.1 Comamonadaceae bacterium | reverse complement strand
TGGGCCAGAAGGCTTTTGGGATCCTTGCGGCAACGCCGTGGGCAAGCTGCCCTATCTGTCCTAAACTGGCCCCATGACCCTTTTGTCTGTTCTTGACCTCTCGCCCATCGCCCAAGGCAGCACGGCCGCGCAGTCGTTTCGCAACTCCCTGAGCCTGGCTCGGCATGCCGAGGCCCTGGGTTACCAGCGTTACTGGCTGGCCGAGCACCACGGCATGCCGGGCATTGCCAGTGCTGCCACCGCGGTGCTGCTCTCGCACATCGGCAGCGGCACCTCGAGCATCCGCATCGGTGCCGGCGGCATCATGCTGCCCAACCACAGCCCGCTGGTGATTGCCGAGCAGTTCGGCACGCTCGAGTCGCTGTTTCCGGGCCGCATCGACCTGGGGCTGGGCCGCGCGCCGGGCTCTGACATGCAAACCGCAAGGGCCTTGCGGCGCAACCTGCAATCCGACTCCGACGAGTTCCCGCAAGATGTGCTGGAGCTGATGGACTATATGTCGGCCTCGCCACGCCAGCCGGTGCGGGCGGTGCCGGGCACGGGCCTAGAGATTCCCATCTGGATCCTGGGTTCGAGCCTTTATGGCGCGCAGCTGGCGGCCATGCTGGGCCTGCCCTTTGCCTTTGCCTCGCACTTTGCGCCGGCGCAGATGATGGATGCCGTGGCCATTTACCGCGAGCGCTTCACGCCCTCGGCGCGGCTGGCGCGGCCTTATGTCATGCTCGGCTTTAACGTCTTTGCCGCAGACACCGATGAGCAGGCGCAGATTCTGGCCACCTCGGCCCAGCAGGCCTTTATCAATCTGCGCAGTGGCCGGCCGGGCAAGCTGCCCCCACCGCGGCCCGGCTATTTGCAGCAACTGGGCGCGCCCGAGCTGTCTCTGCTGCGCAATTTGCTGTCTTGCGCAGCCATCGGCTCACCCGAGACAGTGGCCGAGCAGATGCAGGCTTTCGTCGAGCGCACCGGCGCCGACGAACTCATGGTCGCCGGCCAGATCTATGACCACGGTGCCCGTCTGCGCTCTTACGAGATCGCGCTGCAGGCAGCGACCGCTGTGACTGCCCTACCGGCCTGAAGGGGCTGGGGTGTTGCAGCCGCGCCCTCAAGGCGATTGGGCCTAATCCTTCAGGCAGCCGCGCGCTGCAGTCGGTCGCGCACGCCGTCCCAGGCAGCGCCGCAGGGCACTTGCTCGACCCAGATTTCGGCCACGCCCAGGGCGTCGAGTTCGCGCAGCACCGCAAAAAGTTGGTGGGCTGCTGCGGCCGGGTCGCGTGACTGCTCGCGCCAGATCAGCCCTGCAAGGCCGGTATGCGGCTCTTGCGCGCTCCACAGGCCGATGCCGCCTCCAGCCGGGTGGGTCTGATCGGCCAGTTCTCGCAGGTGCTGCGGCAGTTCTGCCGCGCTCAATAGCCGTACCTGCGCGCGCGGCGCGTAGTGTGACTCCAGAGTGCCCGAGGCGCGCGGCGCGGCTTGCGCGAGCGCGTCCGCCAAGGCCTGACCACAGGCCGCCTCGATCTGCGCCGGCGTGATGCAGCCGGGCCGCAGCAACACCGGTGCGCCCCGCGTGCAGTCGACGATGGTCGACTCAATGCCGACCTCGCAAGGCCCGCCGTCGAGCACCATCAGGGCATCGCCAAATTCGTCTTGCACATGGGCTGCGGTGCTTGGGCTGACCCGACCGAACCGGTTGGCGCTGGGTGCGGCCAGGCCGCGGCCAAAGGCGCGCATCAGCGCTTGCGCCACCGGGTGCGAGGGGCAGCGCAGGCCGATCGAGTCTTGCCCACCGGCTGCCGTCTTGGCCACACCTGGGCGGCGCGGCAAGATGAGCGTGAGCGGGCCGGGCCAGAAGGCGTCGATCAGGCGCTGGGCGAAGGCGGGCACCTCGGCCGCATAGTCGGCCACCTGCGCGCCGCTGGCCACGTGCACGATCAGCGGGTGATCGGCTGGCCGGCCCTTGAGGGCAAAGATGCCGGCCACCGCCGCATCGCTGTGCGCGTCTGCGGCCAGGCCGTAGACGGTTTCGGTGGGCAGGGCCACCAACTCGCCGGCACCCAACTTTTGCACGGCCTGCGCGATGGCGGCCGGATCGCTGCCGGGCAGGATCATGCGAGCCCCGGCAAGCCCAGCAGCTCGGCGCAGCGCCGGGCGCTGGCCTGCACCGCGGGCAGATCGGGCCCCGTCAGGGTCAGGTGGCCCATCTTGCGGCCACGCCTGGCTTGGGTTTTGCCGTACAGGTGCAGGTGGGTGCCCGGCAGGGCCAGCAGCTGCGCCCAATCGGGGCTGCGTTCGCGCCCCTGCGCATCAAACCAGATGTCGCCCAGCAGGTTGAGCATGATGGCCGGGCTGTGCTGGCGCGGTGTGGGCAGGGGCAAGCCGGTCATGGCGCGCACCTGCAGATCGAACTGCGAATGGTCAAAGGCGTCGATGGTGTGGTGGCCGCTGTTGTGCGGACGCGGGGCCATTTCATTGACGACCAATTCGAGCCCCTGCGGCGCCTGCACAACAAAAAATTCCACGCACAGCAGGCCCACATAGCCGATTTGCTGGGCGATCGCCCGGGTGGCGCGCTCAGCGCGGTCGACGAGCGCAGCTGGCATGCAAGCCGGATAGGCATGGGTGACCGCCAGGATGCCGTCCACGTGCACATTGCGCTGGGCCGGATAGCTGACGGCCTGGCCGTCGTGGCCTCTGGCCAGCAGCACCGAGCATTCGGCCACCAGGGGCAGCATTTTTTCGAGCACGCAAGGCACCTGCCCCGACTGCGCCCAAGCCTGCGCCAGCTCCTCGTGCGTCCCCACCCGCCACTGGCCCTTGCCGTCATAGCCCAGGCGGGCGGTTTTGAGGATGCCTGGCAGCAATTGGGCGCTGGCGCCCTGGCAGTCGGCGGCGCTGCGGATCACCGCGTAGGGGGCGCAGTCCACCCCTGACAGCGCGGCGCAGGCGCGAAAGTGGGCCTTTTCCTCGATGCGGTCTTGCGCGATGGCCACGCAGGCCGCGCCCGGGGCCACGGTTCGTGAGAGCGCCAGTTGCTCGAGCGCCTGGGCTGGCACGTTTTCGAATTCTGTGGTGATGGCCGCGCTCAGTTGGGCCAGTTGCGCCAAACCTTGCGCGTCGGTGTAGTCGGTCCGCACATGGTGATGGCTGACGCGGCCGGCCGGGCTGTGTGGGTCGGGGTCGAGCACGGCGGTGAAATAGCCCAGACGCTGGGCCGCATGCACAAACATGCGACCGAGCTGGCCCCCGCCCATGACACCCAGGGTGGCGCCGGGAAGAATCGGCTTCATGTGGGCGGCAGCGTCATGGCCTGCGCCGCGCGGGTCTGCTCGCTGCGAAAGTCTTGCAAGGCCCGCGCCAACGCCGCGTCGTGCAAGGCCAGCATGGCCACCGCAAACAGAGCCGCATTGGCCGCGCCCGCGTTGCCTATGGCAAAGGTGGCCACCGGTATGCCCTTGGGCATTTGCACGATGCTGTGCAGCGAATCGACACCCTGCAAGTGGCGGCTGGCCACCGGCACGCCGAGCACCGGCACGGTGGTTTTGGCTGCCAGCATACCCGGCAGGTGGGCGGCACCGCCAGCGCCGGCAATGATGGCCTGCAAGCCGCGGCCCTGGGCGGCTTGGGCGTAGGCAAACAGCTCATCGGGCATGCGGTGGGCCGACACCACCCGTGCCTCATGGGCCACGCCGAAGCGTTGAAGGATCTGCACCGCGTGCTCCATGGTGTCCCAGTCGCTGCTGGAGCCCATGAGCACGCCGATGAGGGGGGTGGGAGCGCTTGTCATGAAGCGCGAGATTTTACGCCCAGCCCCTGCGCTGGCCGGGTTGGGGAGCCAGCGGGTACCATACTCACATGATCGATGTGACCATGGCGACTTTTGAGCAGGAAGTCATCGCCGCTTCCATGACCACCCCCGTTCTGGTCGATTTCTGGGCCCCTTGGTGTGGCCCTTGCAAATCGCTCGGGCCCATCTTGGAGAAAGTCGAGCGCGACTATGAGGGGCGCTTCAAGCTGGTCAAGATCAATTCCGACGACGAGCAGCAGCTCGCCGGCGCCTTTGGCATTCGCAGCATCCCTACATGCGTCTTGCTCATCGGTGGCCGACCGGTCGACGGCTTTGCCGGCGCCTTGCCCGAGGGCCGGATCAAGGAGTTCCTCGACAAACACCTGCCCAGCCAGGACGAGCTGCAGGCCCAGGTCGATGCCGAGCAGGCGCAGGAGCTGATGGACGAGGGCGATCTGCAAAGCGCCGTCGACAAACTGGCCGCGGCGCTTGAGGCCGACCCAGCCAACGACGACGCGCGCTTTGACTACATCAAGCTGCTCATTGGGGTCGGTCAGTTGGCCCAGGCCCAGGCGGCACTGGCGCCGGCGCTCGCGCGCATTCCGGTGGCGCTGCGCTTTGAGGCGCTCAAGCAGTGGTTGGCGGCGCTGCAGTTCGTCACCACCGATCCGCGCGGCGCTTGGAGCCTGGAGCAGTTTGATGCGGCCATTGCCCAGAACAAGCGCGACTTCGACACCCGTCTGGCCAAGGCCCGCCTGCTCATGGCCGCCGGCCAGTGGACCGAGGCCATGGACGAGCTGCTCGAGATCATCATGCGCGACAAGAAATGGGCCGACGAGCTGCCGCGCAAGACCTTGGTGGCGATTTTGGAATTGCTAAGCCCGCCCAAGCCCAAGGCCGTCGGCGCGACCCCCGGCAAGACGGCCGCCGGCATCGAGCTGGTGGGCGCCAGCGCCGTGCAGGAAGACCCCCAGGTCGCCCTGGTCTCGAGCTACCGGCGCAAGCTCAGCATGATGCTCAACTGAGGGCGCAAGCCGGCCAGCCTGAGCCCGTGAGGCGCTCGCGCCGCTACATGGCCTGCTCGCCGCTGGCCAGCTGGCCGTCTGTGAAGAGCTGACCGATCTGCTGGCGCAGCCACTGGTGGCCCGGGTCGCGGTGCAGCCGGCTGTGCCAGAACTGGTGAATCGCGCTGGTCTGCACCGCCACCGGCAGCGCCCGCTTGAGCAGCTCGAAGGGTTGCAGGGCGCGGTCGGCAAAGCGCTCGGGCACGGTGGCGATCAGGTCCGAGTGCCGCAGCACATCGCCCAGGGCCACGTAGTGCGGCACCGTCAGGCGAAAGCGCCGCCGCAGTTTCTGTTTTTCTAGCGCCTGGTCGACCCGGCCGTGGCCGGTGCCGGCCGCCTCGATGCGCACATGCTCGGCCGCCATGAAGGCCTCGAGCGTGAGCCGGCCCGGGCGGGCCAGGCGATGGCCTTTGCGCATCAGTGCCACATAGTCTTGCCGAAACAGCGCCTGCTGGTAAAAGCCCGCTTGCAACTGCGGCAGCAGCCCCAGGGCCAGGTCGATGCGGCCGGTGGCCATCTCGTCCTTGAGCGCGGCCTGCGTCACGCTGACCACCTGCAGCGTCACGCCCGGCGCCCGCCGGGTCAGGGCATCGACCAGAACGGGCAGAAAGTACATTTCGCCCACATCGGTCATGGCCAGCGTGAAGCTGCGCGTGCTGCTTGGCGGGTCGAAGGCCGCTCGAACGTTGAGCGCCTGCTGCAAAGCGCCCAGGGCCTGCGCCACCGGCTCGGCCAGTTGCAGGGCGTAGGGCGTGGGCTCCATGCCCGACTGCGTGCGTAAAAACAGCTCGTCGCCCAGGTTGGCGCGCAG
>CANHBU010000149.1 GCA_947458345.1 Comamonadaceae bacterium | reverse complement strand
TCGAACGCTATAGCGAAAAGGCCAGCCTCAACGACGTCTTGACCTATCTCGATGACCGGGCCAGGGCCGCAACCCTTCCGGGCGCCACGGCACTGAGCGTGCTGAACGACCGGCGCGAAAAAGAGGCCGCTGAGGCGCGAGCCCAGGCCGAAAAGGCTGAGGCGGAAGCCAAGGCGCGCCGGGAGCGTGAGGAGGCACAGCGCATCGCGGCCAAAAAGGCCGAAGACCTGCTCCTGAACAAGCGCTGGTCGATCGGAGAGCTGCCCTGCAACCTCAATGGTGGCGCGCACATCACCTACACCAACCGGGGGCCATCTGGGGATAACTTGGTGTTGGCCGGAAAGCTCAACCAGTCTGAGCAAAAGCAGGAATACAGCTTCACCTTCATCGACGAGAAAACCGTCGAGCACCGGCACAACATTTACTCGGGCGGCAATGCGTTTGTCATGAACATGCTCAGAGATCCTGACGTGCTGATGTCGGGCAAGGTCAGTCGCATCACCATCGTTTCACCCACGCGGATCGAGTACCGCAACACCTTGCGGACGATCGACTTCGATCAGATGCTCAAGGGCAACGTTCGGCATCAGACCAAAGAGGAGTCGGGCTTTCGCACGCTGTGCAGATAGCCTGGTGCTTGAGGCCGCTTACCGAATATGCCCCCACTGCCCGCCGACCCCGGCTTAATTGATTCCCGCTACGCCGCCTGGCGTCTGCTGGCGACCTTGGGTTTGGTGGCGCTGGGCAACAGCGGCATGTATGTGGTGTCGGTGGTGCTGCCGGCCGTACAGGCCGAGTTCGGTGTCGGTCGCGGCGATGCTTCGCTGCCTTACACGATGATGATGGTGGCCCTGGGCCTGGGGGGCATCGTCGCCGGTCGGCTGGCCGACCGTTTTGGCATCATGCGGGTGTTGTGGGTCGGCGCTGCGGCGGTGTGCGGCGGCTACATGCTGGCCAGCACAGCCGACAGCATCTGGGCTTTTGCCCTGGCGCATGGGCTCCTGCTGGGCCTGGTGGGCAGTTCCTCGACCTTTGCGCCTTTGATGGCCGACACGGCACTGTGGTGGAACAAGCGGCGCGGCATCGCGGTGGCGGTGTGCGCCAGCGGAAACTACCTGGCTGGTGCTTTCTGGCCGCCGGTCGTGCAGATGGGCATCGAGACCCTGGGATGGCGTCAGACCTATGTGATGCTCGGTCTGGTCTGCGGGCTGGGCATGGCCGCCCTGTCACTGGCGCTCAGGCAGCGTCCACCGCTGGTGTCTGCGCCCGGGTCTGGTGCTGCGGCAGCTGGCGGTACCGATCGCCCCTTTGGCCTGTCGCCGCTGCGCGCTCAGTTGCTGCTGTGTGTCGCGGGCACTTCCTGCTGCGTGGCCATGGCCATGCCGCAGGTGCACATCGTGGCCTATTGCACCGACCTGGGTTTTGGCGCGGCCCGGGGCGCGCAGATGCTCTCGCTGATGCTCGCCTGCGGCATTGCCAGCCGCTTGATCTCGGGCCTGATCTGCGACCGCATCGGCGGTCTGCGCACCTTGCTGCTCGGCTCGGTGCTGCAAGGCACGGCCTTGCTGCTGTTTCTGCCCTTTGATGGCATGGTCTCGCTGTACCTCGTGTCGGCGCTGTTTGGCTTGTTTCAGGGCGGCATCGTGCCCTCGTATGCCATCATCGTTCGCGAGCACTTCAAGCCGCAAGAGGCCGGAGTTCGGGTCGGGGCGGTCATCATGGCCACCATGCTGGGCATGGCCCTGGGCGGCTGGATGTCAGGTTGGGTGTTCGACGTCACCGGCAGTTACCGCGCCGCGTTCTTGAATGGCATCGCCTGGAATCTGCTCAATATGAGCATCGCCCTATGGCTGGTGATGCGCAGTCGCAAACTGGCGCGCGCTCAGAGCGTTTAAACGGCGCTGCCCTTGCGGGAGAAGTGCTTGGCCATGACGATCCATCGGCCGTCGACCTTCATCAGATTGAGGTGGTCGATCATGATGTTGTCAAACAGGCGCAACTGCACTTTGACCATGGCCATCTCCTCAGACAGCAGGTCGATCAGCAAAATCTGATCATCTCGCGGACTGCCCTTCGATTGAGGAGAAGCGCGGCCCTGGACCATCTCCCGATAGACCGCATAAGGGCGCACCACCACCTCACCATTTTGGGCAGAATAGAGCACGCAGTCGCGGTGAAACACCCGGTCGAACAGGGCCATGTCTTGGGTCTGCAGGACATCAAAATAGTCTTTCAGAAAGAGTCTGATTTCGTCGATAAGCATGGTCATTTTCCTTTTCAGAATGCGCCACAGTCCTTGATGATTCGGGCTGCACCGTGGCGGGTGTTTGCCCTCTGATATTGGATTGCCGGTGAGTCCGACTGGATCGTGGCGTTTTTCGTATCAAAGTTGAATTTTTTTATCATGTCCGAACGCATTCCTCCCCTGGCCGCCTTGCGCGCATTTGTCACGGTGGCGCGTTTGGGCAGCATCAGCGCTGCCGCGAAAG
This sequence comes from Comamonadaceae bacterium, assembly GCA_947458345.1. Classification (GTDB taxonomy): domain Bacteria; phylum Pseudomonadota; class Gammaproteobacteria; order Burkholderiales; family Burkholderiaceae_C; genus Polaromonas. The sequence continues at coordinate 3,170 of CANHBU010000149.1, read as the reverse complement.
CGATGCACTTGACTCACGGAGCGATCAGCCACCAGATACGGTCGATTGAAGAGATGCTGGGCCAAACCTTGGTGGTTCGCCAGGGCCGGGGCATGGCTTTAACGGAAGCCGGCCGCAGCTATGCCTATCAGGTGCGGCCCTTGCTCGACGAACTCGCACAGGTCAGCGCACAACTGCGTCCTGGGCAGAGCCACAGCACGCTGGTGTTGTCGGTGCTGCCGTCCTGGGTGATGCATTGGCTGCTGCCGCGTCTGCCTGACTGGACGGCCTCACACCCGAACCTGCATCTGAGCTTGCGTGCAGGCCTGTCGTTTGCCGACCTGGAAGACACGCACATTGATGCCGCTATCCGATTTGGCCATGGCCAATGGCCCAATATGCAGCTCCAGCGTTTGATGGGCGATGCCCTGGTGCTTGTAGCCTCGCCCCGGCTTTGGACACCGCAGATGCAAGCCCAGGGCGGCGACTGGAGCCGCTGGCCTTGCATGCATGGGGGCGATAGCTGGGCCAGTTGGTTGGCTGCGGCAGGCTTGGACCATGTGCCAACCCCAGCGAGCCTGCAGTTCACCGATTCAACCCACTTGCTCGAGGCTGCGCGATTGGGTCAAGGAGTGGCATTGACCCGTCGCTCCATTGCACAAAACTTGCTCTCGCGTGGCGAATTGGTCATGGTCAGTGCGGTTCAGGTGCCTCACCCCGACGCCTATTACATGGTGCTGCCCTACCGAGTCAAAGCCAACGCCCAATTGCGCCTTTTCAAGGACTGGCTGAGCGTGCAGATCAAGCGCTACGAGAAAGAACTGACCCAGTGGGATGCCGCGCGCTAAAAGCCCGCCCGTACCGAGCTTGCGGACGGTATCCACAAGCCCGTGATCGCGATGTTTGCGCTGGCGCTCCTCAGGGCTCAGGACAAGCTCAGCAAAAACAAGAATGGGCCGATGCAGGCCATCGGTCAAGCAATTGCGCAACAATAAGCCTGAGGCGCCATCGCCGAGGTAAAAAAGGAGTCCCTTCATGACCACCGCATTCGGGCGCGCTTTAGGCGCCATCATCGTCCTGAGCACCTCGCTGGTGGCCACCGCTCCTGTTTGGGCCCAGGCCTGGCCCAGCCGCCAGCCGATCAAACTCGTCGCCGTGTTCCCGCCCGGCGGATCGGTTGATCAGGTGGCGCGCTTGCTGGCGCCGGCCTTGTCTACTCAGTTGGGCCAATCGGTGATCGTTGAAAACAGGGGCGGCGCATCTGGCTCGATCGGTGCGGCTGCCGTGGCTGCAGCGCCGGCCGATGGCTACACCTTTGCGGTGGTGTTCGACACCCACGGTGTCAATCCCAGCCTGATCCCCAATTTGCCGTTTGACTCGCGCAAAGACCTCAGTCCTGTGGTGCTGGTCGGTACCGCACCCATGGTGCTGGGCACTCCGGCGGGCTCGGATTTCAAAACCTTTGGCGATGTGGTGGCTGCCGCCAAGACAGGCCAGGGCGCCAGCTACGGCTCCATTGGTTCGGGCAGCCTGGGCCATTTGGCCATGGCCTTGTTGGGAAAAAGCGCCGGACTCAATTTTCAGCACATCCCCTACAAGGGTGGCGGACCCTTGATGAACGATGCGGTGGCCGGCCATGTGCCCTTGGCCATCGGCTCGGTGTTTTTGCTCAAGCCTTTTGTCGACAACAAGCGGGTGCGTCCCCTGGCCGTGACCACCAGCAAACGCTCGGCTGACCTGCCCGATATCCCCACCTTGGCCGAGTTGGGCTTTACAGGCTTCGAGGCGCCAGCGTGGTGGGCCGTCCTCGCGCCTGCACGCACGCCACCTGAGATCGTCGCGCGCATGAACGAGGCGCTCAACAAGGTCATGCGATCGCCAGAGCTGGCCAAGCGGCTCGATGCCCAGGGCATCGACGTGGCCGGTGGCTCTCCAGAGGCCGCCCGGGCCTTCATCGAGCGCCAAATGGATGTGTGGGGCAAGGTTGTCCGGGACAACCAGATCAAGGCCGATTAAGCCTCACGGGTCAAGCCGGGCCAGGCGCTGGCTCGCCCGTGAGGATCGGGCAGCGCCGGTTTAGCCTGCGACTTATTCCTTGACGGAGATCACGCCAAAACGGCCGACCTGTTTTTCGAACAGGGTCTCGTTGGTGCTGCGATCGACGATCTTGACGCCCAAGATCAGTGTTTCATCCGAGTTCTGCGCCCGCAGCTCAAACTTCTTCTGCAGGTCGATGCGCAGCCCCTCGCGGCTTTCCTGGCCCAGGCCGCTAATCTCGTGGACCTTGTACAGCCCGTACCGGCTGCCGTTGCGCAGTTCGATTTCGGTGCCCACCCGACCGGCAAAGCAAGCCAGCACATTGGTGTGCTGGCCACGAAAGCCGCAGGTGATCAGCGCGTAGTAGGGGAAGGTGCTGGCCATCCGGGCGCGTTCGGCCCGTTCGCGCTCGACGCGCTCGGCCTGGCGGCGCTCTTCATCCTGGCGCCGCTGGCGGGCGGCCTGCTCAGCTTGCTCTTTTTCGACGCGAGCCCGCTCCTCGGCAGCAGCCTGCTCAGCCGCGCGGCGGCGCTCGGCCTCCTGCCGCTGCAGACGTGCAGCCTGCTCGATTTGATCCTTCTCGCGCCGGGTCTTTTCCTCGGTCGCAAGCAATTCGGCCACCCGCCTGCGCTCGAGTTCGGCCTGTTGCCGCCGGTACTCCGGGCTCTCCTTGAGTCGGCGGTCTCGCTCTTCGGCCTCGATCCGCGCCCGCCGCTCGCGCTCTTCGCTCTCCATTCGCGTCTGCCGCTCGCGCTCTTCGGCTTGGCGCTTGGCGGCCAGCTCGGCCTCGCGGCGAGCTTGCTCTGCATCCCGCCGCATTTGATCTTCCCGCGCCAGCCGCTCACGCGCATCCCGCGCCGCGTCGCTTTCGCGCTGGTCGGTGGTCCAGGACTTGCCATCGAGGTGGGAGACGATGGCCGCCTCCAGGCTGATCGGGGCAAGCCGGCCATCGGGCAGGCGCTCGGCATAGCTGGCGCTGCAGCGCGATTTGAGGCCGCTGGGCAGTGCGCAGGGGTAGTCGGTCGGGTCGTTGACGCCCCATACCCTGGGCACCATAAAGAAGGAGTCGCACTTGGCGAAGACCTCGCGGGCTGCTGGCGCCGTAGGCCCATCGAGGCTGGCTTGCGGATCGGTGGATTCAAACTTCACACCGC
>CANHBU010000148.1 GCA_947458345.1 Comamonadaceae bacterium | reverse complement strand
CGTGGACCTGATGGGCTCGCTGGGACTGGCGGTGATCCCGCGCCGCAGGCTGCAAGACACCACCGGCCCCACAGCGGAGCAACAGGCCTATCTCAGGCGGGTCAATCTGGAGCACGAGAGCATCTTCAACGCGATCGTGGCGCAAGACGCAGAGGCGGCGCGGGCGGCGATGCGCACCCATCTATCGAACAGCCGGGACCGGCTCAAACGCGGTGAACACACCGAGGGCTGAACCCCAGGGCCCAGGCCACGCGCCTGCCTCGACGCGACCCGCGCCACACGGCTGCGGCCTGGAGGACTTGGGCTGGGGTTAACACCGAGCTCTGAATTTCAGCCCTGTTGTACGATGTCTTATCTTTCGCCATGACACTCAGCCATTCCACGCCCACCATCGTTCGCATGCAGGTCATTCCTGTGGCCGGCCACGACGGCATGCTGCTCAACCTCAGCGGGGCGCACGGGCCGTTTTTTACGCGCAATCTGGTGATCCTCAGCGACTCGGCCGGGCGCACCGGCGTGGGCGAGGTGCCAGGCGGCGAGAAGATCCGGCAAACCCTGGAAGACGCCCGCCCGCTGATCGAGGGCCAGCCCATAGGCCGATACAACGCGCTGCTGGGCGCGATGCGCCAGCGCTTTGCCGAGCGCGACAGCGGCGGGCGTGGCCAACAAACCTTTGACCTGCGGGTGGCCATCCATGCGGTCACCGCGGTGGAAAGCGCGCTGCTCGACCTGCTCGGCCAGCACCTCGGTGTGCCGCTGTGCGCGCTGCTTGGCGAAGGCCAGCAGCGCGAGCGGGTGCAGATGCTGGGCTACCTGTTTTACGTGGGCGAGCGCGGCAAGACCGATCTGGCTTACCGCAGCGAGCCCGATGCGGCCGACGACTGGCTGCGCCTGCGTCACGAGCAGGCCCTCACCCCCGAAGCCGTGGTGCGCCTGGCCGAGGCCGCGCAAGCGCGCTACGGCTTTGAAGACTTCAAACTCAAGGGCGGCGTGCTGCGCGGGCAAGAAGAAGTGGAGGCCGTGCGCGCGCTGCATGAGCGCTTTCCGAAAGCGCGCGTCACGCTCGATCCCAACGGCGGCTGGCTGCTCAAGGACGCGGTGCACCTGCTGCGCGACCTGCACGGCATCCTGGCCTATGCCGAGGACCCCTGCGGCGCAGAAGGCGTGTTTTCCGGCCGTGAAATCATGGCTGAATTTCGCCGCGCCACCGGCCTGCCCACGGCCACCAATATGGTGGCCACCGACTGGCGCGAAATGGCCCACAGCATTGCGCTGCAGTCGGTCGATATTCCGCTGGCCGATCCGCACTTCTGGACCCTGCAAGGCTCGGTGCGTGTGGCGCAGCTGTGCCAGATGCACGGCCTGACCTGGGGCTCGCACTCGAACAACCACTTTGATGTCTCGCTAGCCATGTTCACCCACTGCGCGGCCGCTGCGCCCGGCAAGGTCACGGCGATCGACACCCATTGGATCTGGCAGGACGGGCAATTTCTCACGCAAGAGCCGCTGCAAATCCGAGGCGGCAGCGTCGAGGTGCCCAGCAAGCCAGGTCTGGGCGTGACGCTGGACATGGGCGCCGTGATGCGAGCCCACGCCCTGTACCAACAGCACGGCCTGGGCGCGCGTGACGACGCCATCGCCATGCAATACCTGATCCCTGGCTGGACCTTCAACCCCAAGCAGCCATGCCTGGTGCGCTGAGCAAGCCGCCCAAACCTGTCCCCCCGAACCCACGCTGAACCAGGAGCCTGTCATGCCCCTCATTGCCGCCGCCCGTCTGATACTGGCCTTTGGCATTTTCGCCTTGGCAGCGCCAGCCGCCTGGACGCAAGCGCCCTTTCCGAGCAAGCCCATCAAGATCGTGGTGCCCTTCCCGGCAGGCGGCACCTCCGACGTGCTCGCCCGCCTGGTGGGGCAGAAAATGAGCGAGAACTGGGGCCAGCCGGTGATCGTTGAAAACCGCCCGGGCTCCAACGGCAACCTTGGCGCCGACCAGGTCGCCAAATCAAGCGCCGATGGCCACACCCTGGTGCTCATGGACGTGGGCAATCTGGCGATTTCACCGTCGCTCTACAAGCTGCCCTTCAACCCATTGACTGACTTCGAGCCCGTCGCCATGGTGGGCTACTCACCTCACCTGCTGGTCACCAGCAGCCAGGTGCCGGCCAGCAATGTGGCCGAGCTGATCGCCTGGGCCAAAGCCCAAAAAGGCAAGGTCAACTTCGCCGCCGCAGCCGGGATGGGCAGCGCGCCGCACCTGGCCGGCGTGCTGTTTGCTCAGCGTGCGGGAATCGACTGGGGCTACGTGCCCTACAAAGGCGGCGCGCAGGCCATGACCGACCTGATCGGCGGCCAGGTGGACCTGACCTTCAATGGCATGGTGGCCACGCTGCCGCACGTCAAGAGCGGCAAGATCAAGCTGATCGCGGTCTCCAGCGCCAAGCGCAACCCCGTGCTGGGCAACCAAGTGCCCACCGTCTCGGAGAGTTTGCCGGGCTTTCTCACGGGCAGCTGGCAGGGTCTGCTGGCTCCGGCTGGCACGCCCAAGGCGGTGGTCGACAAGCTGCATGCGGAGGTGATGCGCATCACGGCTTTGCCCGATGTGCGCGAGCGCCTGAACACTTTGGGCGCCGAGCCCAACACCATGAGCCCCGCCGACTTCGGTCAGTGGCTCAAGGCTGAAATCGCCGCAATGGGCAAGGCCGTCAAAGACGGCAACGTCACGGTCCAATGAGCAAGGCCGCTGCCTCTTGCAATCCTTCTGAGCCACTCAAGAAAGCACATCCATGAAATTGGGATTCATCGGCCTGGGCATCATGGGCGCGCCCATGGCCAGCCACCTGCTGGCCGCCGGCCACGAACTGTTTGCCCAGTCACGCAGCGGCGTGCCGCAGGCCCTGATCGATGCTGGCGCCAAAGCCTGCAAGACGGCCAGCGAAGTGGCGCAGCAGGCCGACATCATCTTGACCATGGTGCCCGACACACCGCATGTGGACGACGTGCTGTTCGGCGAAAACGGTGTGGCCAAGGCGCTGAGCCCGGGCAAGACCGTGGTCGACATGAGCTCGATCTCGCCCATTGCTACCAAGCAGTTTGCCCAGCGCATCGCCGCCTTGGGCTGCGACTACCTCGACGCCCCGGTCTCTGGCGGCGAAGTCGGCGCCAAGGCCGCCAGCCTGACCATCATGGTCGGCGCCACCGAAGCCTCGTTTGCGCGCGTCAAGCCCTTGTTTGAATTGATGGGCAAGAACATCACCCATGTTGGCGGCATCGGTGACGGGCAGACCTGCAAGGTGGCCAATCAGATCATCGTGGCGCTCAACATCGAAGCGGTGGGCGAGGCCCTGCTGTTTGCGGCCAAGGCCGGCGCCGATCCGGCCAAGGTGCGCCAAGCCCTGATGGGCGGCTTTGCTGCCAGCCGCATCCTCGAGGTGCACGGCGAGCGCATGATCAAGCGCACCTTCAACCCGGGCTTTCGCATCGAGCTGCACCAAAAAGACCTCAAGCTGGCCCTTGAAGGCGCCAACGCACTGGGTCTGTCGCTGCCTCACACCGCCAGTGCCCTGCAGTTGATGAACAGCTGCGCGGCCAATGGCGGTGCGGCGCTGGACCATTCCAGTCTGGTGCGCGCCCTGGAGATCGCGGCCAACTTTCAGGTTGCGCAGGGCTGATGTGAGGACCGCGCGGCCTGATCGGAGCAAGCCATCTTGGTGGTGCGGCCAGCCGCGGGGGCGCGGCTCCGACCAGCTCAGTTCAAGCCCAGGGCTGTGGGAGCGCCGCCCTCGGCGCGATGCGGCGCTGGCTGAGGAAGTGATGCGCCGATGACACCCCGCGAACTTTTGCGCGCCCTGTTTGATGCCGCGATTGCCTCGGCGCAGCCGGCCGCCGCAGTGCCGGCGCATTTGCCCGATCCGGCCAGCGTGAAGGGGCGGCTCGTGGTCATCGGTGCGGGCAAGGCCTCTGCTGCGATGGCGCGCGCGGTGGAAGATCACTGGCAAGGTCCGGCGCAACAACTCAGCGGTTTGGTCGTCACGCGCTACGGCTACAGCGTGCCCTGTGAGCGCATCGAAATCATTGAAGCGGCGCATCCGGTGCCCGACGAAGCGGGCTTGCACGCAGCCCAGCGCATCAAACACTTTGTGCAGGGCTTGAGCGAAGACGATCTGGTGCTTTGCCTGATCTCCGGCGGCGGCTCGGCGCTGCTGCCTGCCCCAGCCGCCGGCTTGAGCCTTGCCGACAAGCAAGACATCAACGCGCAGTTGCTCAAAAGCGGCGCTTCGATTGGCGAGATGAACTGCGTGCGCCGCCACCTCTCAACCATCAAGGGCGGGCGACTGGCCGCGCTGTGCCAGCCGGCGCGGGTGCTCACGCTGCTCATTTCTGACGTACCGGGCGACCAACTGCCCGATATCGCCTCTGGCCCCACGGTGGCCGACCCGACCAGCTGCGCCGACGCGCTCGCGGTGCTCGAGCGCTACCGCATCACGGTGCCGACGGCGGCCAGGCAACTGCTGGAAGGCGGTGCGGGCGAAACCCTCAAGCCCGGCGATGCGCGCCTGGCACGCTGCGAGACCCGGCTGATCAGCTCGCCGCAGATCGGCCTGGAGGCAGCCGCTCGCGTGGCGCGCGAGGCCGGCTACGGCGTGTGCATTCTGGGCGACAGCCTCGAGGGCGAAGCGCGCGAGGTCGGCCGCGTGATGGCCGGCATCGCCCAGCAAGTGAGGACGCACGGCCAACCCTTGGCCGCGCCCTGCGTGCTGCTGTCGGGCGGCGAGACCACGGTGACGGTGCGCGGCAGCGGACGGGGCGGGCGCAATGTGGAGTTTTTGCTGGCGCTCGGCGCCGCACTCAAAGGCGCGCCGGGCATCTGGGCGCTGGCCGGAGACACCGACGGCGTCGATGGCATCGAAGAGATCGCAGGCGCCATCCTCACGCCCGACACACTCGAGCGCGCCCGCAGCATGGGCATCAAGGCCGCAAGCAGCCTGGACAACAACGACGGACACGGCTTCTTCGGCGCGCTGGGCGACGCCGTGGTCACCGGCCCCACGCTCACCAATATCAACGACTTTCGCGCGGTACTCATCGCGCCACCCTAAAACAGGAGACAGCCATGGATCTGCCCATCAACCACTTCAAACGCGCGCTCAAAGAAGGCCGGCCGCAAATCGGCCTGTGGTCGCACCTGTGCAGCCCCATCAGCACCGAAATCCTGGGCCAGTGTGGCTTTGACTGGATCGTGCTGGACATGGAGCATTCGCCCAATGAGTTGCCGCATATCCTGAGCCAATTGCAGGCGCTCAAAGACAGCCCCACCATGCCGATCGTGCGTCCGCCCTGGAACGACATGGTCACCTTCAAGCGCCTGCTTGATGTGGGCGCACAAACTCTGGTTGTGCCTTACATCCAGAACGCCGAAGAAGCGCGCAATGCGGTGGCCTACACCCGCTACCCGCCGCACGGCGTACGCGGCTACGCCGGCGCGCCCCGGGCCAGCGGCTATGGCCGCATCAAGGACTATGCCAAGCGCTGCTCGGAAGAAATTTGCCTGCTGCTGCAAATCGAAACCATCGAAGGTCTCAAGCATCTGGAAGACATTGCCAACGTCGAAGGCGTCGACGGCGTCTTTATTGGCCCGGGCGACCTGTCGGCCGACATGGGTTATCTG
>CANHBU010000147.1 GCA_947458345.1 Comamonadaceae bacterium | reverse complement strand
GGCCTGGCCTTTTGCTGCCGGCTGGCCCCTGGGCCAGCCCGTGGCGGCGCTTCAGGTGGCCGCGCTCGCAGCCCTGGTGGCCCTGCTCGAGCGCTGCAACAGCGGCCGGCAGGCCGGTGTGCTGGCCTGGCTTTTTGCCACCGCCATGCTCGCCGGCACCTTCTGGTGGCTTTTCATCTCGATGCATGTCTACGGCGGCCTGCCCGCCGTGCTGGCGGTGCTGGCGGTGCTGGCGCTGGCGGCCGCGCTGGGGCTTTATTACGCGCTGGCTGGCGCGCTGTATTGGCGCTGGCGCAGCGGCGGTGTTGGCCGCCGCGTGCTGTTGTGGGCCGGCCTGTGGCTGCTGGCCGAGCTGGCGCGGGTGGTGCTGTTCACCGGTTTTCCCTGGGGGCAATCGGGCTATGCCCACATCGAGGGTTGGGCACGCCCGCTGGCCGGCTGGATCGGCGTGCACGGGCTGAGCTGGCTGTCAGCGGCGGTGGCCGCCGCCTTGGCGCTGTGGCTGCTGCCCTTGCCAGGCCAAGGGCGGCGCCTGCGGCCAGCGCTGCTGCTGCTGGCCGGCGCGATCGCGCTGGCCTGGGCGCCGATTCCAACGCAGACGCAGGCACCGCGCCCTGCCCTGTCGCTCACCTTGGTGCAAGGCAATATCGCGCAGGACGAAAAATTTATCCCGGGCAAGGGGCTGGAGCAGGCGCTGAGCTTTTACGCACAGGAGCTCAAAGCGGCGCAGACCTCGCTGGTGGTGCTGCCCGAGACCGCCATCCCCCTGCTGCCCAATCAGATGGATCCGGCCTATTGGCAAGATCTGCGCGATCACTTCGCGCAGCGCCAGCAAGCGGCGCTGCTGGGTATCCCGATGGGCTCGTTTGAAGAGGGCTACACCAACTCGGTGCTGGCCCTGCACGCCGGCCCAGGCGCGCCCTACCGCTATGACAAGCACCACCTGGTGCCTTTTGGCGAATTTATTCCGCCGCTGTTCAAATGGTTTGTGCAAATGATGAACATCCCGCTGGGCGACTTCAACCGGGGGGCCGTCGGCCAGGCCTCCTTCGCCTGGCAAGGCGAGCGGCTGGCGCCCAACATCTGCTACGAAGACCTGTTTGGCGAGGAGCTCGGCGCGCGCTTCGTCGACCCGCAGCAGGCCCCCACCATCTTGGTCAATGTCAGCAACATCGCCTGGTTTGGCGATACGGTGGCCATCGATCAGCACCTGCAGATTTCGCGCATGCGGGCGCTGGAGCTTGGCCGGCCCATGGTGCGGGCCACCAACACCGGTGCGAGCGTGGTGATCGATGCCCAAGGGCGCGTCACCCATGCCCTGCCGCGGCACACCCAGGGCCGACTGCAGGCCCAGGTGCAGGGCCACGAGGGACTGACGCTGTACGCGCGGGCCGTGGCCCAGCTCGGCTTGCTGCCCTGGTACGGCTGGGCCCTGCTGTGCGTGCTGGCAGCCATCGGCCGGCGTGCAAACGCAGCGCGCGCATGACTGAGCTGCTTTTCCCCGGCCTGCAGGTCATCGAGCGCGGCTGGCTTTCGGCCAATCTGGTGCTCGCCCATGGCGCGCAAAGCGCGGCCATCGACACCGGCTATGTCAGCCATGAGGCGCAGACCGTGGCGCTGGTGCAAGCCGCCTTCGGCGCAGGCGGCCCGCAGTGGCTGCTCAACACCCATCTGCACAGCGACCACTGCGGCGGCAATGCGGCCTTGCAGCAACAATTTGCAGGCATGCGCACGCTGATCCCACCGGGGCAGGCCGAGCACGTGGCAGCCTGGGACACGCAAGCACTGAGCTACCAGTCCAATGGGCAAGACTGCCCGCGCTTTGGCCACGACGGCCTGCTGCGGCCCGGCGAGACCATCGTGCTGGGCGATCGACGCTGGCAGATTCATGCGGCCGCCGGCCACGATCCGCACAGCGTGGTGCTGTTCGAGCCGCTCAGCCGCACCCTGGTGTCGGCCGATGCTCTGTGGGAAAACGGCTTTGGCGCCATCTTCCCCGAGCTCGATGGCTTGCAGGCCTTCGACGAGGTGGGCCAGACGCTGGACCTGATCGAATTGCTCGAGCCCTTGACTGTGGTGCCCGGACACGGCGCGGTGTTCGCCTACCGGCCAGAGGTCATGGCCCGCGCTCGCGCGCGCTTGGCCAGCTTTGTGCAAGACCCGCGGCGCCACGCCAAGCACGGCGCCAAAGTTCTGCTCAAGTTCAAGCTGCTCGAGGTACAGCAGCAGCCGCTGAGCGACTACATCGCCTGGGCCTGCGACACCCCGCAGCTGCAGACGGTACACCGCAGCTGGTTTTCACAGTGCAGCATGGAGCAATGGCTGGCCAGCGTGCTGGCCGAACTGCAGCAAGCTGGCGTTGCCGTGCTGCGCGAAGGCCTGATCCTCGATCATTGAACCGAGGGCCGGCCGCAGCCGGCTCAGTTCGAAAACGCGGCAATCCCGGTGATGGCGCGGCCCAGGATGAGGGCGTGAATGTCGTGCGTGCCCTCGTAGGTGTTGACCACCTCCAGGTTAACCAGGTGGCGCGCCACGCCGTATTCGTCAGAGATGCCGTTGCCGCCCATCATGTCGCGCGCTGCGCGGGCGATGTCCAAAGCCTTGCCACAGCTGTTGCGCTTCAAGATGGAGGTGATCTCGACGGCGGCCGTGCCCTCGTCCTTCATGCGGCCCAGGCGCAGGCAGCCCTGCAGCCCCAGGCTGATCTCGGTGACCATGTCGGCCAGCTTCTTTTGGATGAGCTGATTGGCCGCCAGCGGCCGGCCAAACTGCTGGCGGTCCAGCACGTACTGACGGGCGCGGTTGTAGCAGTCTTCGGCCGCGCCCAGGGCGCCCCAGGCAATGCCGTAACGCGCGCTGTTCAGACAGGTAAATGGGCCCTTGAGGCCGCGCACCTCAGGAAAAGCGTTTTCTTCCGGGCAAAACACCTCGTCCATGACGATCTCGCCGGTGATGGACGCGCGCAGGCCGACCTTGCCATGCACCGCCGGTGCGCTCAAGCCCTTCCAGCCTTTTTCGAGCACAAAGCCGCGGATCGCGCCTTCGTCATCTTTGGCCCAGACCAAAAACACGTCGGCAATCGGGCTGTTGCTGATCCACATCTTGGCGCCCGACAGGCTGTAGCCGCCGGCGACCTTGCGGGCGCGGGTGATCATGCTGCCCGGATCCGAGCCGTGATTGGGCTCGGTCAGGCCAAAGCAGCCCACCCATTGGCCGGTGGCCAGCTTGGGCAGGTATTTTTGCTTTTGGGCCTCGGTGCCAAATTCGTTAATCGGCACCATGACCAGGGACGACTGCACGCTCATCATGGAGCGGTAACCCGAGTCGACCCGCTCGACCTCGCGAGCCACCAGGCCGTAGCACACGTAGTTCAGGCCCGCGCCGCCATACTGCTCGGGAATCGTCGGGCCGAGCAGGCCGAGCTCGCCCATCTCGTTGAAGATGGCGCGGTCGGTCTGCTCGTTGCGAAAGGCCATCTGCACCCGCGGCAGCAGCTTTTCCTGGCAATAGGCCTGGGCTGCATCGCGCACCTGGCGCTCGTCGGCCGTGAGCTGGTCGTCAAGACGAAACGGGTCGGACCAGGAAAAAGCAGCTTTGGACACGAGGGAACTCCTTGGAAACGAAAACAGCCCGGCGGGCCCACGACAGGGAAACAAGCATAGCGCCGCACGCCCCGGAGCGCTGCGCCTGGGCCCGATGCCCGAGCAGGCCGCAGGCCCTCCAAATGTCCTATTGACAGGACATTTGAGCGCTCTCGCTATTCTGGCACGACCGCCGTGACCTCGATCTCAACCTTGGCTCTGTCCTCAATCAGGGCGCTGACCTCGACGGCGGTCATCGCAATGCTGAAGCTGCCGATGGTCTGGCGAAAGATCTGGCCGATGCGCGCCGAAGCGGCCAGGTACTCGCGCTTGTCGGTGACATACCAGGTCATGCGCACAATGTGCTCGGGCTTTGCGCCGGCCTCGCGCAGCACCGCCACCACATGGTCGAGCGCCTGCTGCACCTGGTCGGCCAGGTCATCGCTGTGAAACACGCCCTGGGCGTCCCACCCGACCATGCCAGCGACGAACACCATGCGGCCGCTGGCGGCCACGCCATTGGCATAGCCCTTGGGCCGCGGCCAGCCGGGGGGAAGTAGCACCTGCATCACTGTCACTCCTGTTCAAAATGGGGACGCCGACGCGGCCCTCGCAAGAATTGGGGCCGGCCCGCGGGCGGCTCAGGCACCGCCCTTGAGCAACTCACGGGCAATGATCAATTGCTGGACCTCGGTGGCGCCCTCGTAGATGCGCAGTGCCCGGATCTCTCGGTAAAGCCGCTCGACCGGCATCTGACTGACCACGCCCAGCCCGCCCCACATCTGCACCGCCGCGTCGATGACCTGCTGGGCGTTCTCGGTGGCCACCATCTTGGCCATGGCCGCCTCGCGAGTCACCCCCCGACCCTGATCGCGCTGCCAGGCGGCGCGGTAGGTCAGCAAGGCCGCCGAATCGATGGCTGTGGCCATCTGCGCCAGCTTGGCCTGCGTGAGCTGAAAATCGGCCAGCACGCCGCCAAACATCTGGCGCGATTGGGCGCGCGCCAGCGCCTCGTCGAGCGCGCGGCGGGCAAAGCCCAGGGCCGCTGCGGCCACCGAGGTGCGAAACACATCGAGGGTGCGCATGGCCAGCTTGAAGCCCTCACCGGCAGCGCCCAGGCGCTGACTGGCCTGGATGCGGCAGTCCCTGAACTCCAGGCGAGCCAGCGGATGGGGCGCGATCACATCGATGCGCTCGGCAATGTGCAGCCCCGGCTGGTCGGCATCGACGATGAAGGCGCTGATGCCGCGCGCCCCAGGCGCTTCGCCCGTGCGCACGAACAGCACATAAAAATCGGCGATGCCGCCGTTGGAGATCCAGGTCTTTTGGCCATCGATCACATAGCTGTCGCCCTCGCTGCGAGCGCTACAGGCCAGCGCCGCCACGTCCGAGCCGGCCTGCGGCTCCGACAGGGCAAAGGCGGCCAGAGCCTGCCCGCTGGCCACGCGCGGCAGGTAACGCCGGCGCTGCTCGGGCGTGCCTTGCAGGCTGATGGCACCGGAGCCCAGGCCTTGCATCGCAAACGCAAAATCGGCCAGACCGTCGTGGCGGGCCAGCGTCTCGCGGATCAGGCAGATGGCGCGGGTGTCGATGGCATCGGCCTGAGCGCCCACGTCGCGGCCGGCAATCGCGTACGAAAGCCAGCCGCCCTGCCCAAGCCGGCGCACCAGTTCGCGGCACTGGCCATCGACATCGCCGCCGACGTGCTCGCCGATATGCTCGGCGGCCCAGGCGTCGAGCCGGCGGGCAAGCTCGGCATGGTGGGGCTCGAAGAAGGGCCAGTCCAAATAGGTGCCATCGGCCATGCTTGCCTCCTCAATTGCCTTCAAAGCGCGGCTTTTGCTTGGCCGCAAACGCGTGATAGGCGCGCGAGAAGTCTTCGGTGAGCATGCAGATGGCCTGCGCCTGGGCCTCGGCCTCGATGGCCTGCTCGATCGTCATGGCCCATTCCTGGTGCAGCATGGTTTTGGTGATGCCATTGGCAAAGGCCGGCCCGCTGGCCAGATCGGCGGCCAGCGCCTGCGCCTGCGCGAGCAAGTCCTCGGGCGCGCACAGGCGGTTGAGGAAACCCCAGCGTTCGGCCTCTTCGCCAGCCATGGCGCGGCCCGTGTAGAGCAGCTCGCTGGC
>CANHBU010000146.1 GCA_947458345.1 Comamonadaceae bacterium | reverse complement strand
CCGGATTCAGGAGGTTCATCTCCTGGCCCTGCACTGCATCTGCGATGGGGTGGATACTCAATTACTTGGTGATCAGGAGAAACAGCAATGAGGCAATTCAAACGTGTGATTCAGATCGGACTGGGCGTGGCCTTGGTGGCCAGCACCCTAAGTGCCTGCGCGCCCCTGGTGGTGGCCGGAGCAGCCGGCTCTGTCATGGTGGCGTCTGACCGGCGCACGGCCGGCACCCAGCTTGAAGACGAATCCATCGAGCTGCGGGCCAAGGCGGCGATCCGGGACCAACTGGGCACGCGGGTTCGCATCGATGTAACGGCCTACAACCGCCAGGCCCTGCTGACCGGCGAGGTGGGCAATGCAGCGGACAAGCAGGCGGCCGAGCGCATTGTTCAGATGGTTCAGAACGTGGGCCCGGTGGTCAACGATCTGGCCATTGCCAGCTCGCCCTCGCTGCGCGAGCGATCGGGCGATCTGGTGATCACGGGCAAGGTCAAAGCCGCTTTCATCGACAAGAAGGTGCCGATTACGGCGGTCAAAGTCACCACCGAGCGCTCGGTGGTTTACCTCATGGGCCGTGTCACCGCGGCAGAGGCGGCTCAGGCCACGGAGGCAGCCCGCTCCGTCGGCGGTGTGCAACGCGTGGTGCGCATGTTCGAGACCATCAGCCAGCAAGAGCTCGATCGGCTGCAAGCGGCCGGTAAGTAAGATCCGGCGGGGCGGCACCGCTTTTCGCGGGCCGCCTTTTTCGCGGACACCTTTGTAGAGGGCAACCGTTTGGCGGTCCCGCCTTGCGGCTCAGCGCAGCCGCTTGATCAGGCTGGAGGTGTCCCAGCGCTGTCCGCCCATGGCCTGCACGTCGGCATAGAACTGGTCGACCAGCGCCGTCACCGGCAGGCGCGCGCCGTTGCGCTTGGCCTCGTCCATCACCAAACCGAGGTCTTTGCGCATCCAGTCGACGGCAAAGCCAAAGTTGAATTCGTCGCGGGCCATGGTCTTGCCGCGGTTGTCCATCTGCCAGCTTTGGGCTGCGCCCTTGCCGATGACCTCGAGCACCTTGTCGAGGTCCAGTTGCGCCCTTTGACCGAAGGCAATGGCTTCGCTGAGGCCTTGCACCAGACCGGCGATGCAAATCTGGTTGACCATCTTGGTCAGCTGACCGGCGCCCGAGGGCCCCATCAGGGTGAAGGCCTTGGCAAAGGCCATGCCGACGGGCTTGACGGCCTCGAACGCGCTGGAATCGCCGCCGCACATGACGGTCAGCAGGCCGTTTTGCGCGCCGGCCTGTCCGCCCGAGACGGGGGCGTCGACGAAATGCAGGCCCGCTTGCTGCGCCGCCGCGTACAGCTCGCGCGCCACCTGTGCCGATGCGGTGGTGTGGTCGACCAGGCAGGCGCCGGCCTTCATGCCCGCCAGGGCGCCGTCGGTGCCAAGCACCACCGAGCGCAGGTCGTCATCGTTGCCGACGCAGCACAGCACGATATCGGCGTCCTGCGCGGCCAGGCGCGGCGTGGCTGCGCTGCGGCCGCCAAATTCTTGCACCCAGCTTTGCGCCTTGGCTGCGCTGCGGTTGTAGACGGTGACCGAGTGTCCGGCGCGCGCCAGGTGCCCGGCCATGGGATAGCCCATGACGCCCAGGCCAAGGAAAGCCAGACGCTTGGGCGCGCTGGGCTCATAGGGTCGGGGGTTGATCGATGCGGGATTCATGCAGGTCCTCGATAGCTTGGGTGGGCGGCAGGGTTGGCGCCCGGGGGCTCAAAGGGCGATATTGTCAGGGTTTCGCGCCAGGCGCCGCGCTTGCTGGGCAATCACCAACTGCCGCCGTACGCTTTCAGCCAGCGCCTGGTCGAGCGTCTGCATGCCCAGGCTCGAGCCGGTTTGCATGACCGAGTGGAGCTGGGCCAGCTTGTTTTCGCGGATCAGGTTGCGCACGGCGGCGGTGGCCACCAGCACCTCGTGCACCGCCACGCGGCCACCGGCGCGGCCCGGGCAGAGCACTTGCGCGACCACGGCCAGCAGCGATTCGGACAGCATGGTGCGCACCATCTCCTTGTCCGATGCGGCAAACCCATCGATGAGCCGGTCGATGGTCTGCGCCGCCCCATTGGTGTGCACCGTGGCCAGCACCAGATGACCGGTCTCTGCGGCCGTGATGGCCAGCTCGATGGTGGCCCGGTCGCGCAACTCCCCGACCATGATCACGTCGGGGTCCTCGCGCAGCGCCGCCCGCAGTGCCTGGTCGAAGCTCGCGGCATGCGTGCCCAGCTCGCGTTGGTGCACCAGCCCGAGCTCGGTGCGGTGCACGAATTCGATCGGGTCTTCAATCGTGATCAGGTGGCAGGGCTGCTGCGCCATCCGATGCTGCAGCAAGGCTGCCAGCGTGCTCGATTTGCCCGAACCGGTCGGCCCGGTGACGAGCAGCAGGCCTTGGGGCCTGAGCACCAGTTCGGCCAGCACGGCCGGGACCCTGAGCTCCTGCAGCGACCCAATGCGCGAGGCAATATGCCGCAGCGCCAGCGCCGGCCCATGCTGGTGCGTGTAGGCGTTGAAGCGAAAACGCCCCAGGCCCGCCTCTTCCATCGCTCCGTCGATGTCGTGCAGCGCAGTCCAGGCTTGATGCTGCGCCGCTGTCATGGCGCTCTGGGCCATGGCCTGCACCTGCTCGGCGCTCAAGGCCGGCAGGTCGAGCCGGCGCAACTGTCCCTGCACCCTGAGCACGGGCGCCGTCCCGCTGGACAGGTGCAGATCGGAGGCGTTTTGTGCGATCGCCAGGCTCAGCAAGTCGGTCAGCTTCATGGTGTTTCCAGGGGGCTTTCGCGGTTACAGTTTGCCCATGGCCTCCATCTCAACCCAGTTGGAACAGGTGCGCAAGCGCGTTGACAAAGCGTGTACAGATGCGGGGCGCGAGCCGCACTCTGTGACATTGCTGGCCGTCTCTAAAACCTTCGGGCCGCAGGCGGTCATCGAGGCGGTGCTGGCCGGGCAGCGCGACTTTGGCGAAAACTATGTTCAAGAGGGCGTCGACAAGATCGCGGCCTTGGTGGCTTGGGCGCGCACGCAGGATCGCGCGCCGCCCTTGTGCTGGCATTTCATCGGGGCACTGCAGAGCAACAAGACGCGGGTCGTGGCCGAGCACTTCGACTGGGTGCACAGCGTCGATCGGCTCAAGATTGCCCAGCGCCTGTCAGAGCAGCGGCCGCCGCATTTGGCACCCCTTCAGGTGTGTCTGCAGGTCAACATCGACGCCGGCCTGAACAAGGCCGGCGTGGCGCCGCAGGAGGCTTTGGCGCTGGCCCGGGCGGTGCAGGGCTTGCCTGGCTTGTCGCTGCGCGGCCTGATGACGATTCCCGAGCCGACGCTCGACCCGGCGGCCGCTGTGCAGGTGCATGAGCGCGCCCGCGAGCTGTGGCAGGCCTTAAATGGGCAGCTGCAGCGCCCGCTCGATACCTTGTCCATGGGCATGAGCGCCGACCTGGAGGCCGCGATTGCGGCCGGGAGCACCTGCGTGCGCGTCGGGACCGCAATTTTTGGCAGCCGTGTGGCCGCCGCCGGCTCCAGTTCTCCTGACCAGGGCCTCACGGCAGCCGGCGGCGCCGGCATGCGAAAATCGGCCGGATGAATGCTCCCCAAACGGCTGCCCAGGCGGCCGATGCGCTGCCCTCCCTGATGGGCCGGCTCGGTGCTCAGGCCAAAGCCGCATCGGCGGCCATGGCCTGCGCCACAGCCGCACAAAAAAGCCAGGTCTTGCGCGACTTGGCCGGGCTGCTGCGCGCCCAAGCAGGGCCGCTGAGCGCGGCCAATGAACGCGACCTCGATCGCGCGCGCGCAGCCGGCCTGAGCGGGCCCCTGCTCGATCGCCTCAAGCTCGACGCCAAGACGCTCGAGACGGTGGCGTTGGGCTGTGAGCAGCTGGCCGCCATGGCCGATGTCATCGGCGAGATCATCGGCATGCGCCAGCAGCCCAGCGGCATACGCGTGGGCCAGATGCGCGTGCCCATTGGGGTGTTCGGCATGATCTATGAAAGCCGACCCAACGTCACCATCGAGGCAGCTTCGCTGGCCATCAAGAGCGGCAACGCCTGCATTTTGCGCGGGGGCTCGGAGGCGCTGGAGTCCAATACGGCCTTGGCTGAGCTGGTTCAGCGCGCGCTCGCAGGTGCGGGCCTGCCGGCCCAGGCGGTGCAGCTCGTGCCCACGACCGACCGACAGGCGGTGGGGCTGCTCATTGCCATGCCGCAGTATGTTGACGTCATCATCCCGCGCGGTGGCAAGGGGCTCATCGAGCGCATCAGCCGGGAGGCGCGCGTGCCCGTCATTAAGCACCTCGATGGCAATTGCCATGTCTATGTAGACGATCCCTGCGATCTCGAGATGGCCGTGACCGTGGCCGACAACGCCAAGACGAACAAGTTCAGCCCCTGCAACGCCGCCGAAAGTCTGTTGGTGGCGCGGGCCGTGGCCCCACGCTTCTTGCCTCGCATCGGCGCCATTTATGCAGCCAAGGCGGTGCAGATGCGCTGTGACCCTGAAGCCCTGGCCATCTTGCAAGAGGCGCTCGGGGGCGCTGCGGGCGCCGGGTCGGACCCGGCGCTGCTGCAGCCGGCGACCGAACAGGACTGGTACGAGGAGTATCTGGCGCCCGTCATCAGCGTCAAGGTGGTCGACGGCCTGCAAGAGGCGATCGCCCACATCAACACCTACGGCAGCCATCACACCGACGCCATCATGACGCGCGACCATCTGCATGCACAGCGCTTTTTGCGGGAGGTCGATTCGGCCAGCGTCATGGTCAATGCCAGCACCCGTTTTGCCGATGGCTTCGAATATGGGCTCGGCGCCGAGATTGGCATCTCGACCGACAAGTTCCATGCCCGCGGGCCGGTCGGTATCGAGGGTCTGACCAGCTTGAAGTATGTGGTGCTCGGCGATGGCCAGGTTCGATCCTGATGCCTGGCTCATCAATCCGCGCCGGCACTGGCTAGCCTTAATCGCGAAAGTCTATCTATGGTTCCCCATCTGATCACGGCCCTCAACGGCCCCATCAATGAGCTTGAGCAGCGTGTGCTTGACTCCACCCCCGCTATCGAGCGCTGGTTTCGGCTCGAGTGGATGGAGCACACTCCGCCGTTTTATTGCTCGGTCGATATCCGCAATGCCGGTTTCAAACTCGCACCGGTGGACACCAATCTTTTCCCGGGTGGCTGGAACAATTTGACGCCCGAGATGCTGCCGCTGGCGGTGCAGGCGGCGATGGCCGCGATTGAAAAAATTTGTCCGGAGGCGCGCAATCTGCTGGTGGTGCCCGAGAACTACACGCGCAACACCTTCTACCTGAGCAACGTGGTGCAGCTCAAGCGGATCTTTCACCAGACCGGGCTCAATGTGCGCTTTGGTTCGCTCGATCCCGAGCTCAAGGAGCCGACCACCTACGACCTGCCCACGGGCGAGAGCATCACGATTGAGCCGCTGATCCGCAGCGAGCGGCGCCTGGGCCTGAAGGATTTCGACCCCTGCACCATCTTGCTCAACAATGACCTGTCGGCCGGCGTGCCGGGTATCTTGGAGGACTTGCACGAGCAGCACCTGCTGCCCCCCCTGCATGCGAGCGGGTCGGTGCGTCGCAAGTCACGCCACTTCCAGGCTTATGAGGAGGTGTGCAAACGCTTTGCCAAGCTCCTGGGCATAGACCCCTGGCTGATCAATCCGATGCACGCCGTTTGTGGG
>CANHBU010000145.1 GCA_947458345.1 Comamonadaceae bacterium | reverse complement strand
GTCCGGACGGGCGGTGCTGGCTGGATGACCGGCGTCACAAGGCGGCATCAGCATGTCCTGCGCATCGCGGTTGCCCACGCTGACCAGCACCACCGGTGCGCCGGCCCTGCGGAATGCGTCAGCCATCTGGCGGCCGCGGGCAATCACGACACTACTGGGTTGGGGATGCACGTCCATCGCGACGATGCCGTGCTGCAGGTCGATCAGCACCAGGGCAGTGCTGCGCATTTCGAGGGAAAGCTCTTGATTGCTCATAGACTTGGATGAAAAAGTGGACAGAGCCGGAGGGGGTTCCGGTGAAATCATTCTATGGCGGCCTGCGACATCTGCCGCCACCGCCGCCAACATCCGGCCAGTTGCACACACCTCAAGCTGCGGGCGCTCGTGCAGATGAACGGCCCACGATCAGACCCCATCGTTCTTTGCAAACCGCAAGGCAAGGTCTGCACAAGTCCATTTTTTTGCCATCGCGATCGCTGCGTCGCTGCTGCCATTGCGGCGACGGCGCCAATTTCTTCATCGCGAGAAACGAAGAGATCCAGCGACTGCAGCGGCGCCAGATTGCCGCGTCCTGCCACGGCGCAAGCGCCTCGCGGCTCAAGGCCGCTTCGCGCAATGAAGGGGTTGGCTCGCGGCCTCGCATTGACGGGGTTTTGAAGACTCTCCTTAGACCCCAATATGTACCGGGTTATGGACACTTAAACCTGTAAGATTTACTATACATAGCTTGCCCCCATCAACCTGAGCTCAGGCAAACCCCAATCTAGGTGGCCCTGATTGCCTTCATCTGGGAGATCGCCTTGAACATCTACATCGTTGTGTTCCTCTCGTTTGGCGCGGTATTTGGTCTCTCGACTTACTCTTACCAGCACATCTTCAGCGAGGGGCCCTACAAGGTCGACACAGCCCAAGGTGGCTCGACTCTCGGCCCGCGCGTGCTGTGGGCCATGGTCTGCACTTTCCTGTGGCCCATCATGATCCTCACCGGCCTGAACTCAGCCTGGATCTTGGCCAAGCGCAAGCGGCGGGCGGCTGACCACTGAGCGGCGGCTGCGGCCTGCATCCCTTGCCGATCGGGGTTGACCCCGCTCGCTCAGTGAGCTTGGCCTGGCGCAAGGCGTTGGCGCTGCGGGTCCACCGGGACCAATGCAGTGGCCTTAACAGCCGAGATGGCCAAACCGCGCGAGTTTGCGCGCCAGGAAGCTGGCTTGATGCCCAACCGCTTGGTGCTGGCCGGCGACCCGCAAAGCACCTGGATCGAGCAGCTGCAGCGCCCAAGCTGGCGCTCAGGCCGCGATGAAGTTACGGCCCCGCGCTGAGCTCAAGGCGGCCTGTATGCGTCGGTCGGCATCGAGCACGCCGTAGCTGGCAGGGTCGCACGAAACGCCGACCGAATTGAGCCAAACCTGCAGGGCCCGCGGGTAGCGGCTCGCGTCACGGGGATCGCCAAGTTCGTCTGACTGCCGAGCAAACACTTGCTCGAGCAAGCCGTCCACGCGCGCATCGCATCCCTGGGCCAGAGCCCATGCCGCAGGCAACCACATGGCACAGGCCAAGCCGTGCGGCGTGCCCTGCTCCAGGGTGACGGCGTAAGACAAGGCGTGTGCAAGCGCCGTACGGGTCTGCGAGAAGGCAAAGCCGGCCTCCAGCGAGGCCAGCGAAAGAGCCGATCGGGCCTGCGCGTTTGCCGGATCTTGCAGCACCACGGGCAAGGCATTGAGCACCTTGCGTGCGGCAGACACGGCCAGGGCATCGCTGATGGGGTTGGCATGCCGGTTCCAGATCGCCTCCAGGGCATGGGACAGCGCATCGAGGGCCGTGTCGCGGGTGACGCCGGCCGGGCAGCTGTCCGTCAGCAAGGGGTCCACGAAGGCGCAATCTGCATAGCCGAAAGCTTCGTCGAAGGAGCGCTTTTGGGCGGGTTCGAAGTCGGTGTCCCAGACCGTGGCCCAGCGGGTCACCTCACTGCCCGTGCCGGCCGTGGTGGGCACCATCCAAAGCGGCGCCAGATCCAGATCCAACCAAGGGGCCCTACCCCGCAGTGCATCGGCGACCCGATCAAAGCTGGCTGTACGCAGGCGCGCGCCCGAGAGCGAGTCAATCTGCGAGTCAATCTGCGAGTCGATCTGAGGGCGTGCTTGCACCGGCCGACAGCGCACCAGCTTGGCGATGTCCAGCGTCGTGCCGCCCCCCAGTGCGATGAGCACCGTGCCAGGGTTGGCCTCCAGCACGGGCCACACCTGCTCTGAGAACTCACGGCATCTGGCCATGCTGGACAGGCCGTCGGGCACCTCGATCCATGCGCGCAGGCGCTGGCCCAGCGCAGCGGTCCACTGCGCCCGCCAGCCCAGAGCAGTGGCGGGCTCGAAGGCCATGACAAGCGCCGATCGCTCACCGAGTCGATCTGGCAGCTCGGCGGCACAACCCGCGCCGAAGCGTACGTCGACCGGCATGCGCCACTGAAAGCTCACAACGCCCGGCGCGGTCATATGAAGCGCCTGCGCAAGCGGGCCGACAAGAGGTCGATCAGGCTGACGCTGACCACCAAGATAATGAGTACGGCGCAGGTCTGGGCGTACTGGAATCCACGGATCACCTCGAACAGCACCACGCCAATGCCGCCCGCGCCCACCATGCCCACCACAGAAGCCGAGCGCACGTTGGACTCGAAGCGGTACAAGGTGAAAGACAGCCAAAGCGGCATCACCTGCGGGATCACGCCGTAGAGGATTTCGACGAGGGGATGGGCTCCGGTGGCGCGTATGCCTTCGACCGGGCGCGGGTCTATGGCCTCCACGGCCTCGGAAAACAGCTTGGCCAGGGTGCCGGTGGTGTGCACGAACAAGGCCAGCACCCCAGCGAACGGGCCCAGACCCACCGCCACGATGAACAAAAGCGCAAACACCATCTCATTGATGGCGCGGCAGGCATCCATCAGCCTTCGTACAGGCTGATGAACCCACGGGGGAGCCACATTGGCAGAGGCCGCCAGGCCCAATGGCACGGCCGCCAGCAGCGCGAGCAAAGTTCCCCACACCGCGATGTGCAGCGTCACCACCATCTCGCTGAGGTAAATGCGCCAGTCCCTGAAATCGGGCGGAAAAAAATCACTGAGGTAAGTCGCGATGTTGCCGGCATCGCGCACCAGATCCAGCGGCCGGATCTCCGCCCCCTTCCAGGCCCAGCCCAAGAAGGCCAGCGCTGCGGCCCAGCCCGCGTAGTAAAGCCAGCCTGGGCGCTGCGCGGCAGCGCGCTCTTGCAACACGCGCAGGGACTGAGCCGACGACTCAGCCCCCTGGGACAGGGCGGCTCCGACCGTCATGGCTTTACTTCTTGAGCGCTGCGAGCTTGCGGTCGATCTCGGCGATCAACTTGGCCTTCTCGTCAGCGCTGAGCTTGGCGTCCGCCTCGGCACGGCTGCGATCGCGAAACAGCTCGAGTTCGCGGATGGGGATGAGCTGGTCGTTATTGGAGGGACGGAAACCATCGTAGTCATAAATCTTGTTCAAGATGGCCTTTTCCTGCGGATCCTTAGAGGCATAGTTCAGAACGAAGTTCCTCACCTTCTCCTTGACGACAGGATCGAGATCCTTGCGAAAGACAAACGGGTCGCTCGGGATCAAGGGGCTGCGCCAGATCACGCGCAACTGCTGAAACAAATCAGGCCTGTTGGCCTCGAGCTTGCCCATGTCCTCGGTGTTGTTGGTGGCCACATCCACCTGCTTGGCCAAGGCGGCCTGAACGTTGGCGCCATGGCTCGCACTGCGGATGGTCTTGAAGGCCGTGCGGTGGTCCACCTTGTTTTGCGCAAAGATATAAAACGTGGGCACCAGGAAGCCAGACGTGGAATTGGGGTCGCCGATGCCGAAGTTGATGTTCTTGGAGTTCTTCAGCACATCGTCGAGCGTCTTGTAGGGCGAGTCCCTGTGGGTGATCAAGAGCGCGTGGTAGCCGTAACTGCCGTCCTTGTAGCGCACCTGAGCAAAGATCTCGCCGTTAGCGCGGTCCACCGCTTCCATGGCCGCCTTGTTGCCATACCAGGCCACCTGCACCTTGTTAAAGCGCATGGCCTCGATCACGCCGGCGTAGTCCGGCGCGTAGAAAGACTTCACCGTCAGGCCGGTCTTCTTCTCCATGTCACGGAAGAAGGGCTCCCACCGCTCGCGCTGGACACTGGCGGCGTCAGTGGCAATGATGCCGAAGTTGATTTCTTGCGCCTGCACGGCCCAAGACGCGGCCCAGGTAACAGCGCCCAGCGACAAAGCGGCAAGGCGGCGAACAAAACGTGTCATCACGGTAAGACTCCTCATGAAAGGTGAAAGGACTCAATCAAGCCGCGCGGGCTTCGGGAAAGGGATCGGGAAGTGCCCCCAAAGAACGCTGCCCTGCTTGCGCGGGCGACAAAGTCTGGGTGTGTGGTTCATCGTCAATCAGCTCGTCGGCGGCCGTGCCGTATAGGTCGCGCAGGAAGCCAGGCGTCAGCGCCGAGGTGGGACCATCGAACACCAGCTCGCCCTGCCTCAAGGCGATCACCCGCTCGCAATAGCGCCGGGCCAGCGCCACATGGTGCAGGCTGATCAGCAGGGTCATCTGGCGGGACTGGTTCAACTCCAGCAGCAGGTCCATGACGCGCCGCGTGGACTCCGGGTCGAGCGACGCAACGGGCTCATCGGCCAACAGCAGACGGGCACCCTGCACCAGGCAACGGGCCACCGCGGCACGCTGCTGCTGCCCACCCGAAAGCGTGGAGGATCGCTGGAAGGCCTGGTCGGACAGCCCGATCGCCTGCAAGACGTCCAGGGCTCGGGCCCGATCTTGCAGCGTAAAGCGGCCGGTCAGCGAACGCCACAGCGGCGTCTGCGCAGCAACCCCCGTCAAGACATTGGTCAGCAAAGGCAGACGCCCCGCGAGGTTAAATTGCTGAAAGATGATGCCGATGCCGTGACGCATGCGGCGCGCCTGAGGGTCAAGACGGCCGTCGCGCTGAAGGCACTGCCCGTGCACCTCGATCCGCCCGCCCCCTGCATCCAGGGTCTCGAGCCCGCACAAGGCACGCAGCAAGGTGGATTTGCCCGAACCGGAAGCACCCAGCAAGGCCACGCGCTCGCCGGGCTGAACAGAAAAGGACACGCGCGACAGCGCCTGCCGCGGCCCGGACTCGGTGTGAAAAGTTTTAGCCGCTGCGTGAACTACAACAGCCGGTATGTCAGATCCCTGCATGTCAGCAGGTTAGAGACGCCGTATGACATTTTCGTGACCGCCCCCTAAGAAGACCTCACCAAGCAGTCCAAGCCCGCGCTCAGCGCCTGTCTTCAGATTGGGTTGCAAGGCCGACTCATTAGCGGCTGGTGCGCGGCTGGCCTTGCGGGGTGGCAAAGCAATCGCAGGCCCCTTCGGTCGCATTCCATGGGTGCGTCGCAGGCGGTGCTGCAGGCCGTCGCAGCCTCGAAGATAGAAGTCGCGGTCAATGGCCTCGTCCGAGCCATCGTGACGCACAACACAAAGGACTTTGTGCAGATCGCCCCAGATTTTGGTGTGCGGGTGCTGACACCCGCACAGTTGCTCTTGATGATGGAGAAGAAACCGTGAGTACCTTTGCTTTGCGCCTACCCGAGTCGCTGTACGCTCATGCCAAGTTGCTGGCCGAACGGGATCAGGCTTCGCTCAACCAATTCATTACGGTGGCTGTCGCCGAGAAAGTATCAGCATTGCAAACGGCGGAGTTCTTCGCTCAGCG
>CANHBU010000144.1 GCA_947458345.1 Comamonadaceae bacterium | reverse complement strand
GTTTTGTGAATCTTGACGGTGCAGACCGTGTGGATGAATCTGTGACGAATGTGTGGATAAGTCGCCGGACTTCAAGGGTCGGCGTCTTTACTTGGGGGCAGCCACGGTGACCAGGGCTGGCCGCAGCACCCGCTCGGCAATCAGGTAGCCCTTTTGCAGCACGCCCACAACGGTATTGGCTTCCTGCTCAGCGGGCACCACACTGATGGCTTGGTGCTGATGCGGGTCGAATTTGGTGCCGGCAGGCGGCGCGATCTCCATGACCCGGTTGCGCTCGAGCGCGCTCTTGAGTTGCTTCAAAGTCGCCTCGGTTCCGGTTCGGATCTGATCGGCGCTGGCGTCTTTGATCTGCAGACCCGCCTCGAGGCTGTCGGTCACCGGCAGCAGGCTCTCGGCAAAAGCCTCGAGCGCGAACTTTCGGGCTTTGGCGATCTCTTCTTCGGCCCGTCGGCGTGCGTTCTCCGCATCGGCCTTGGCGCGCAAATAGCTGTCAGCCAGATCGATATTTTTGGCTTTGAGTTCAGCCAAATCCGCTTCAAGCTGCTTGATTCGGTCTTCTGGACCTGTGCCGCTGAACTCATCAGCACTTGAAGTAGAGCTTCTAGTTTGATCAAAAGTATTTTGATCTTTATGGGTTTTTTCTGTTTCTGACATAAGCGCTGGGCCGTGGGTGAACAACTCTGACTTCAAGCTTGGGTCAGCTGGCGCGTTTTCAAGGCAAGCGGGCGCGCAGGCGCCACCGGGCCGGCCGTGCTCATCGGTAGATCTTTTGCAGCAGCCGCATCAAAGTCTTTTGCTCTGCCGGGCTGAGCCGGTGCGCCGCCTCCTGCTCGATTTGTGCTGCCGTGCGCTCTGCCGCCTGCATCATCGGCACCGCGTGGGCGCTCAGGTGCAGGCCCTGGGCCCGGCGGTCGCTTGGGTGGGGGCGGCGCTCAATCAGCGTGCGCTGCTCGAGTCCGTTGATCAGTCCCACCATGTTCGGGGGCAAGACGCCCAGGGCGTGGCAGAGCTGGCGAGCGGTGATTCCGGGGTTGTGCGCGATCAGAGACAGTGTGGAAAAGTCGACCGGCCGCAGCCCGTAGGGCTTCATGCGCTCCAAGAACACCGCAATGACGGTCAGCGCGGCGCGTCGGGCGTTGTAACCGATTAGCCCCTCCAGATAGCTGGCGTCAACTGGCTCTGTGGCTGACTCGCCGGGAACCTTGCCGCCGGACCCCTTGCTGCCGGACCCTTTGCTTTGGCCGCGCCCCTTTGGGGCTGGCAGGGAAGGCGCGCGCGCCTGAGCCTCGGATCGGGCCATGCCCGCCGCCATGGGCCGCAGGCGGGCGCCGCTCGGCTGGGCACCGTCGCAGATCACATTTGGGGCCATTACAGGCACTTGGCCTTGATGTCCGGTGGGATGGCGATGGCCTTGATCTGGTCCTGGCCGGGCATGCGCACGCAGATGGCGCGGGTTTCGAGTCCTTCGCACAGCAGGAGCTCATCGCGCTTGACCAGATGCTTGTGCACGAACACCTTTTCGCGCCACTCCTGCACGCTGGTGTGGATTTGCAGCCGCTCGCCGTAGGTCGCGGTCTTATAGAACTTGGTATGAATTTCCAGCAGGGGGGTTCCAATGATGTGGGTGGTCTTGACCAGCTCTCGCCACGGGGGGATGCCGCAGCGGACGAAAAAATTAAGGGAGGAGGCGTCCATCCACTTGTTGAAGTTGGCAAAAAAAACGATCCCAGCGGGGTCGCAGTCGCCAAACATGACCTCTACTTCGTAAACGACGGTTTTGCTCATGATGTGTCTCGGTTCTTGCCGCTCAGGCAGCGCGCAGGTTTTCAATCAGGAGGGCGATGCCTTGGCCGCCGCCCACGCAGGCGCTGCTGATGCCCCAGCGCTGACCCGATCGCTCGAGCTCGCGTGCCAGCGTGACCGTCAGGCGAACCCCTGTGGCCGCCAGCGGATGGCCCAGCGCGATGGCGCCGCCATTGACATTGAGGCGAGCCAAATCGAGCCCCAATTCCTTGGCCACCGCCAAGGTTTGCGCCCCTTGCGCTTCATTGATTTCAAAGCGGCCAATCTGTCCGAGTTGCAGGCCCGTGCGCTCGAGCAGCAGTCCGATGGCCGGGGCAGGACCGATGCCCATGATCTCGGGCGGCACGCCCACCACCGAGGCCGCCGCAACGCGGGCCATGGCCTGCAGGCCCCGCTCACGCGCATAGGCGCCGGAGGTGACCACACAGGCCGCCGCCGCATCGACCAGGGCGGAGCTGTTGCCGCCGGTTTGCACGCCGCCCTCGTGCACAGCCCTGAGCTTGGCCAGCACCTCAGGCGGCGAGAGGCGAGGGTGGCTGTCGCGTGCCACCTCAGTGAGCTTGCCGTGCAGCCGGATGCTGCGGGCGTGGTAGCCGCTGGCCTCGAAGGTCTCGCTGACGATCGGCGTGATCTCGCCGGCCAGAAAACCGCTGTCCTGTGCGGCGACCGCCTTGGCAAAGGAAGACGAGGCGAAGGCGTCGACCTCCTGGCGGCTGATCTGGTATTTTTTGGCAAGGTTCTCGGCGGTCTGGATCATGTTGATGCCCGGTGCCGAGTCTTGCAGCGCCTCGCACACGAAGTCCTTGAAGCCCACGGGCGCGCCGAGCTTGAAGCCCGTGCGGTGATCGAAGGCTGCAATTGGATTGCGCGTCATGCTCTCGGCACCGACCAGCAGCGCCGTCTGCGTCAGGCCGAGCTCGATTTGCTCGCCGGCCTGGCGAAAAAGCTCGAAGCCGGTGCCACAAATGCGCTGCGTCATGAGCGCAGGCACCTCGACCGGCACGCCAGAGTAGAGTCCCACATGGCGCGGGAACATGAACTGGTCAAAGTCGCCTGGGGCCATATTGCCGACCAGCACCGACCCGATGTCGCGCCCGCTCATGCCCGCACGCTTGAGGCTCTCGCGCGCAGCCTTGATGCCCAGATCGGTCGGAGAGATGTGGCCCAGCGCACCGCAGTAATCGACCAGGGGCGTGCGTACCCCGCCGAGCATGACGACATCGCGAAAGGTCTGAAAGAAACCTGAACTCATAGGCTGGCTTTGTCTGAGGGCTGGGGAAGGATCGTGGCGGGCAGACGGCCTTCGTGCAAAGCCGCCACGATGTCGGCGCGGTGATGGAGCACCGCACGCTGGTTGATCGAACCCTTGTCCGTGATTTCACCGCGGTCAATCGTCGGCGGCTGAGCCAGCAGGCACAGGCGCGCCACCCGGCTGGCGCTGCCCGTGCTGGTCTGGGCCAAGGCGTTGACCACGCGCTGGAAGTGGGCCAGCACAGGCGCACTGCTCAACACGTCGCCCAGGCTGGCTTGGGCCGGCAGGCCGCTGAGCCCGCGCACAGCCGGGGTCGCAAAGACCATGGCGCCAACTTCCTTCATGTTCAGGCCGGTGATCACCACGTCCTGGATGTAGGGAGCGCCCGCGGCGATGATGCGGGCGCGCAAAGGCCCGACGCTGACGAAGGTGCCGGTGGCGAGCTTGAAGTCTTCGGCAATGCGGCCGTCGAATTTGAGCCCCAGGTGCCGGTTGCTCTCGTCGATCCAGCGCACGGCATCGCCGGTCTTGAAAAAGCCTTCCTCGTCAAAGGATTCTTGCGTTTGCTCCGGCTCGCGCCAGTAGCCCGGCGTGATGTTCGGGCCGCGGTAGCGCACCTCGACCTTGCCCTCGACCGGCACCAGCTTGAGCTCCAGCCCGGGGGCGGGCACGCCCAGATCGCCAGCCCTGACATGGGGGTTGGTCACAAAAATGCCAAATGGGCCGGACTCCGTCATGCCCAGCCCAGTGCCCATCACAATGCGCTCGCCGATTTCACGCTCCTGGCTTTCGTACAGGCTGTCCCAGATAGGCTGAGCCAGGGCGGCGCCGGCGTAGAAGAACATCTTGACCCGCGCCAGCAGGGTCTTGCGCAGCAGGTCGTCGGTCTTCATGGCCTGTGCGATCGCCTCAAAGCCGGTCGGCACGTTGAAATACACCGTTGGCGATATCTCGCGCAGGTTGCGCAGGGTCTCGTGCATGAGCGCAGGCGTGGGCTTGCCATCGTCGATGTAGAGCGTGCCGCCATGAAACACCACCATGCCAAAGTTGTGATTGCCGCCGAAGGTGTGGTTCCAGGGCAGCCAGTCAACCAGTACCAAATCGCTGTCCTTGAGCACCGGCATGGACTGGCTCATCTGCTGCTGATTGGCGCACCACATGCGATGGGTGTTGATCACCGCCTTGGGCAGCTTGGTCGAGCCGCTGGTAAACAAGAGCTTGGCGATCGTGTCGGGACCGGTGGCCAAACGCGCGGCCTCTACTGCCGGCGTCACTGCAGTCGCGCACAGCGCCGAAAAGTCGGTGCAAGCGCGCCCTTGGAGCGAGCCTTGGCCGATCAGCACTTCGACCTCAGGGGGAACACAGGCGGCTATGGCCGGGCCGTAGCGTGCATCGGCGGCAAAGACCAGACCGGGCGTGCTCACGCGCAAGACATGTTTGAGCTTGTCGTAGTCTTGGCTGATCAGGCTGTAGGGCGGTGAGACCGGCACAAACGGCACGCCCGCGACCAGACAGCCCAGGGCAAGCAAGGCGTGCTCCAAGTCGTTTTCACTGAGGATGGCCACGGGCCGCTCGGCGCTGAGCCCCCGATCGATCAGGCCCTGCGCAATCGCGCATGCCGTGGACCAAGCCTGCGCATAGCTCACCTCCCGCCAGGCCCCCAGTGAGCCATCGGCCAGCTTGATGCGGCGGGCCATGAAGGTGCGATGGGGAGCCGCTTCGCCCCAGTGCTTGAGCCGGTCGCTCATGCGCTCGGGATAGGCTTGCAGGTCTTGATCGGCCTGCAGGTATTGCACGCCCGCTGCACAGTCTTGCAGCACGATCCGCTGCACGCCAAAGGTCAGGGGGCGAAATCTTGGGGTGTTCATCTGGGGCCTGCGTGCCTGGCTTGAGTTGTGAGGTCAGCTTGCCTTTTGCACCTTGGGCGCTTTGCCCTCCAGGAAGGCCCGCACCCGCGCCTTGGCTTCGGGTGCGCTTTGCGCGATCGCTGAAACCAGAGCTTCCGTGAGATAACCCTGGTCGGCCGGCTGCTCTGCGATGCGCGGCAAGGCGTGCATGAGGGCGTAATTGGTCATCGGTGCGTTTTGCGCCACCTTAAGCGCCAGCTCCAGAGCCTTGCTTAAGGCCTGCCCCTTGGGCACCAGGTACTGGGCCAGACCGATGCGCTCGCCTTCGGCCGCATCGTAGACGCGGCCGGTGAGCATCATGTCGGTCATCCGGGCCACGCCGATCAGGCGCGGGATGCGCACGGAGCCGCCGCCGCCCACGAAGATGCCGCGCGTGCCCTCGGGCAGCGCGTAAAAGGTGGTTTCGTCGGCCACCCGGATGTGGCAGGCGCTGGCCAATTCGAGGCCGCCGCCGACCACCGCGCCGTGTAAGGCGGCGATGACCGGCACCGTCCCCAGCTGCAGCCGCTCCAGGGCTGCGTGCCACATGCGTGAATGGTGCAGGCCTTGGGCCGCATCGCGTTCCTTGAGCTCCGACAGGTCCAGTCCCGCGCAGAAGTGATCGCCCTCGCCGTCGAGCACAACGGCGCGCACGCCCTCGGGCAGCGTCTCGAACAGCTGCCGAATCGAGAGCACCAGGCGGTCGTTGAGCGCGTTGCGCTTGGCCGGCCGCCGCAGACGCACGATCGCCACTTCTTGGTGCTCGCCGTGGCGCTGTAGTTCGAGGTCGTCTGAGTTCATGGTGGCCT
>CANHBU010000143.1 GCA_947458345.1 Comamonadaceae bacterium | reverse complement strand
GCTTTGGTGACAGGAGGCGGCGGCGACATTGGCGCTGCCATCGGGATACGCGCGGCGGCGGCCGGCTACCGGGTCGCTCTGCTCGACCGTGACGGCCCGCGCGCCCTGGCGCAGGCCGCGCGCATCGAAGGCGCGCTGGGCCTGCACTGTGAGGTGACCGACCCCACTTCGGTGAGCGCCGCCTTTGACGCGGCGCAGGATCGCTTTGGCGCCGTGCCCGACCTGGTGGTCAACTGCGCCGGTACCGCCCGCTTCAAGCCGCTGATTGAGCAGACGCTGGAGGACTTCGAGTCGGTGCTGCGGGTCAATCTGCTCAGCGCCTTCATCGTGGGGCAGGCTGCAGCCCAGCGCATGGCCGCGCGGGGCTCGGGCAGCATCATCAACATCACCTCCGTCAACGGCGTGACCCCAGCACCCAACAGCGGAGCTTATTCAGCGTCCAAGGCCGGACTGGCCAAGCTCACTGAGCTGATGGCGGTGGAATGGGGTCCGATGGGGCTGCGCGTCAACGCGGTCGCGCCCGGCTTCATCGACGCGGGGCTGTCGGCCCCCTTCTTCGCCAACCCCGTGGTGCGCGAGTTGCGCGGCGGCGCCGTGCCCAGCCGGCGACTGGGGCGTTCGGAGGACATCGCAGAGGCGGTCGTCTTCCTGGCTTCCGAGGCCGCCAGCTACATCAACGGTCACCAGCTGGTGGTCGACGGCGGCGCGACGAAGGCCTTGCTGGCCCTGCTGCCGCGCGAAGCGCCTGCCAAGCCATGAGCGCGTCCGATCGCAACCTCATGATCGCCGGCGGGGTGTTCCATCCCCCAGAGGCGTGTGTGCCCTCCGTCACCGCTTTGCTGCAGGAACAGGGCATCGAGACCGACGTCGAGGAAGACGTAGAGGCGGCCTGCCGACGACTGGCCCAGGGCGGCTACCGGCTGCTCACCATCAGCGCCCTGCGCTGGCGCATGGACGACCCCAAATACGAGGCGCACCGGCAGCGCTGGGCGCTGGCCTTGTCCGAGTCGGCCCGCCAGGCCATTACCGGCCACCTGCGCGCGGGCGGCGCGCTGTTGGCCCTGCACACAGCCAGCCTGTGCTTTGACGACTGGCCGCAGTGGGGCGAAATTCTGGGCGGGCGCTGGGTCTGGGGCCAGTCCGGCCATGCGCCCTTCGACCAGGTGCAGGTGCGCTTCGATCCCGCCGCGCCGCACCAGCTCACTGACGGCCTGAGCGACTTCTCCTGCCCGGACGAGGTCTATGAACGGCTGTGGCTGGCGCCGGACGTCCAGCCGTTGGCCCATGCGCGCAACATGAGAGCCAAAGAGGGACAGCCCGGCGACTGGGCCCCGGTGCTGTGGACGCGCCAATGGGAGGGCGCTCGGGTGGTCTATGACGCGCTGGGCCACGATGCCCAGTCGCTGGACCACCCGGTGCACCGGCAGCTCATCCAGCGTGCAGCGGCCTGGGCGCTCGGGCGCGGCTGAGCGCCGCCCCAGCAGGCCCGGGCGCAGGCGCGCTCCAAGTCCTCTATCAGCCACAGAAGGCCAAAGCATATGCGTGAGATCAAAGACATGTCGGTCCTGATCACAGGAGGCGGATCGGGCATTGGCGAGGGCGCGGCGCGGCTGTTCGCAGCGCAGGGCGCGAAGGTGACCATCACCGGGCGGCGGGCGGACAAGGTCGCGGCGGTGGCCGCCTCCATCGGACCGGCCTGCCAGGCCGTCCCGGGCGATGTCACTGTGCAGCGGGACCGCGAGGCCATGATCGCCGCGGCCGTGGCCCATGGCGGCAAGCTCGACGTGCTGATCAACAACGCGGGCAATATGTACCGGCAGGCGGTGGGCCAGTACAGCGAAGACGTGCTCAAGCAAGCCTTCGACACCAATGTCATCGCGGCCATGATGCTCTCGAGCATGGCCGTTCCCCTGCTTGAGGCCAGCCGCGGCGCCATCCTTTTCCTGGGCTCCATCCACAACCGGCGGGCCTATCCCGGAGCCTCGCCCTATGCCACCACCAAAGCCGCTGTGGAGGGGCTCTCGCGGGTGATGGCGGCCGAATTGGGCCGCCGGGGCATCCGGGTTTCCTGCGTGCTGCCGGGGGCGGTCAACACCGAGATCAACGTGCGCGCGGGCCTGCTCACGCCCGAGGAGTCGGCCGCCCGCTATGCCTCGATGGCGTCCGACCATGCCTTGGGCCGCATCGGCAGCAGCACCGAGGTGGCCGAGGCCATGGTCTACCTGGCCTCGGCCGATTGGGTGACGGGCGTTTCGCTCGAGGTCGATGGCGGCCTGGGCCTGGGCGTCTCCAAGTTCTGAGCAGCCGGCGCTGACCCATGGAGCTGGCTCAGCACATCGTCCAGAACGCCTACGTGGTGCAGGACATCGACCGGGCCATGCAGCGCTGGCACACGCTGTGGGGCCTGGGCCCTTTTCTCGTGCGTCGGCACATGGCCATGGCCGAGGTGCGGTACCGGGGCCAGCCTTCGCGGCTGGACATCTCGGCGGCCTTTGTGCAGGCCGGGCCCATTCAGGTGGAACTGCTGCAGCAGCACTGCGACTCGCCCTCGGCCTTCAGGGACATGTTCCCGGGCCAGGGCGAAGGCTTTCACCATGTGGCGGTGCAGGTCCCCGATCCCGAGGCGCTGCTCGATCGCTACCGAAGCTGCGGCTTCACGCCGGCCACCGAGTTGCGCACGGCCGGCGGCCGCGGTGCGGTGCTGGTGGACACGCGGCCTCTGGTCGGCCACATGACCGAGGTCTACCTGTCCCCGGACGCGACCCGGGACTTTTACCACCAGGTGGCGCAAGCGGCGGCTGCCTGGGATGGCCGGCAACTCATCATCGAGCTCGAGCCTTCCTGAAGGCCCGAGTCCTAGACCCTGGAGAACCCCATGAAAGACCTGCAGACCGAAATGCTGCGCACCGAGCGCGGCAGCATCATGGCGCTGGACAGCGCCGCCGACATCCTGCCGCGCAACCAGGGGCGTGACGTCCTGGTGACGGCGTCCTACATCGGCGTGCTGCCGGCACGGCTGCTGCGCGAGCATCTGCCGCGCGCGGTCATCGGCTTTGACGGCGGCGTGGGTCCGCTGGGGGCGAACATGGCGGGCCTGTGGTACATGGAGGCGCTCAACGTTGCGGCCGCTGCGGTCGAGGTGATGAGCATCATCCTGGGCGACGGCGTCGATGTTTACCAAAACGGCCGCATCAGCTACCTCAACCGCCCGGCCGCCGACTGCGGCGTGCACGCCGGCATGCCGGCCCATGAAGCCGCACGGCTGATGCTCGAGCGCGACCCCAGCAACCCAGGCGCCTACCAGGTGACGAACCGGCGCGTGATGCACGAAACCAGCGACGGCCGGCAGATCGTGGTCACCGACTCCATCGTCTTCGGCACCGAGGCCGACCAGCGCAATGTGCTGGTGACGGCAGGCCACACCGGCCGCAGCGGCGCGCGCCACATCCTGAACGTGAACCCCTATGGCTTCGTCTGCTCCGACGGCGGACGCGGCCGCAACGACTCCGGCATGGCCGGCCTGGCGCTGACCGACCAGGCAGGCGTTCCCGGCGCGACGGTGGACGCGCGCCTGGCCCGCATGGGCGACGGCATGAGCACCTATGAAGACGGCGTCATCAGCGCCGCCAGCGTCCTGGCCCAGGCCTGCGGCGTGCGGGTGGGCATGCCCGCGCGCGAGGCCGCACTGCTCCTGGCGCTGCGCAAGCCCGCCTGAGCCGAGATCCGGCTTTGAACGTGCCCGAAGTGCGCGGCCCGTGCTGGCAAGGCGCGAGGAGGCCGCAGGATCGCCCCCTGCAAGGACGAGCGACGCAGCCAGCGCGGGTCGTGCAATTCGGGCGCGTAGCGGACTCACCCAGAAGGTCAGGCCCACAAAAGGCGAGAAGCTCATGCGCGACAAGCCCTTATCGAAGACGTCGAGCGGTCAACTGCCAGGCTCCTAGGCTGAGCGCAAACCCGCTTCAGAGACGGTACACCCGCTGCGCAGTAGCGGCCAGCGCCTGGTGGCGCTCGTGCGGGCTCAGGGGGGCGGCCAGACGCTGAAAGGCGTTCCACAGCGCGCCGTACGTGCAGCCACTGCGGTCGACGGGAAAGTTACTCTCAAACATGCAGCGCTGGGGCCCGAAAGCTTCCAGGCAGATCTCCCAGTAGGGCTTCCAAGCTTCGGCCAGAGTCTGAGAGTCGGGCGGCCGAGGCCGCTTGCGCCACTCAAAGCCGGCCAAGGGCATGGCCAGACCGCCGAATTTCAGCGTCACGTTGGGTGCCCGGCCCAGGGCCTGCAGCTGGGCGCGCCACTGCTGGAGAACCTGAGTGCGTTGCCCGGCATAGGCCCCCAGACCGATGGGCCCGCCCGCATGGTCGAGCACGATGCTCAGATCGGGGCAGGCGGTGGCCAGCGCCAGCACGTCGCCCAGCTGGTGAAAGAAAACCCAGACGTCCAGCGACAGACCACGCCTAGCCAGCCGCGCAGCGCCGGCCTGCACGGCAGGCTCGCGCAGCATGCCCGCCCGGGTGGGATAGGCGCTGTGAATCGCCGGATCGCTGTCGTGCGCCGTGCTGTAGCGCACGCCCCGCAGGCGGCCGTCGGCATGCCGGGCGTGGGCATCGAGCACCGCGTCGACCCCATCGCCCAGCGAAAGATCGGCGAACGCGACCAGGCCGGCAGCAATGTCCGGTGCGCGCGGCCCCTCCTGGGCCTGCCGCGCGGCCCGCGCGAGCGCGGCCACATGCATGGTCTCACCCACTGGACGCAAGGCCTCGGGGCCGCTGTCCAGGTACTGCGAGAGGCACTCGACGTAGACCGAGGCCAGCAAGCGGTGGCCGCTGACCTGCGACTCTGAGGCGAACTGCGCAGGCAGGTAGGTATGGCCGCCCCGGTCCCAAAGGTGGTGGTGCGGATCCACGATGACAGCCTCGGGATCCAGGGCTGCCTCCTGCCCCAGGTCCAGCCACGCTTGCCAGCGGGCCATCCGCGCGGCCGCATCCCCGGCGCCGCCGCTCACGGCTTGGCGCCTGGCGCAGCGCGCAGGACAGCGGGCCGCAGGCTCACAGCGTGCGCCCTCCGTCCACGAGCAGGGTCTGGCCGTAGATGTAGCTGGCCATGGGCGAGGCCAGGAACAGGCAGGCGTCGGCCATTTCCTGCGGCGTGCCCAGCCGCCCGGCGGGAATGCCCTCGAGCCGCTCGCGCAGGCGTTCCTCGTTGGCGATGGTGACCTTGGTCAGCTTGGTGTCCACCAGGCCGGGAGCCACCCCGTTGACCCGGATGCCCTGGCGCGCCCAGGCCTGGGCCAGGGTGGCGGTGAGGTGGATCGCGCCGGCCTTGGAGGCCGCGTAGGCCGGGTTGCCGCGGGTCGCGCGCAACCCGCCGGCCGAGGAGATGGTGATGATGCTGCCCCGGCGCTCGGCCAGCGTCTGGCGGTAGCGGCTGGCACAAGCCATCAGGCTGTTGAGGTTGACGTCGATGATGCGCCGGAAGGTGTCCATCTCGAACTCCTTGCGGCCGTAGGCCACGGTGCCCTGGCACAGCACCAGCACATCCAGGACAGACGGCGT
This sequence comes from Comamonadaceae bacterium, assembly GCA_947458345.1. Taxonomy (GTDB): domain Bacteria; phylum Pseudomonadota; class Gammaproteobacteria; order Burkholderiales; family Burkholderiaceae_C; genus Polaromonas. The sequence continues at coordinate 216 of CANHBU010000143.1, read as the reverse complement.
GTCCGCCGCCTGCACTGCCGCCGGGTCGGCCACGTCCACCTGCGAGAAGACCAGACCCTGCAGATCGCTTCCCTCCTCGTCCTGATAGTGCGCCGCCGAGGCGCGGGTGCCCCACACATGCACGCTGGCACCGCGGCGTCTGAAGCCCTGGGCAATGCCGTTGCCTATGCCGCTGGAGCCGCCAACAACCAGCACGGTCTTGCCGCTGAAATCGAG
>CANHBU010000142.1 GCA_947458345.1 Comamonadaceae bacterium | reverse complement strand
TCCTTGCCAATGTAGTAGTAGGGCGCGGTCTGGTTGCACTCGATCGTACCTTTTTCCACCGCGTCGAGCACCTGCAGCGGGGGCACGATTTCGCCAGCTGCGTGCACGCTGATCTGAAACTTGCCGCCGGTGATCTGGCCGACCCGCCGGGCGATCAGTTCAGCCGTGCCAAAAAGTATTTCAACGCTTTTGGGAAAGCTCGAGGCACAGCGCCAGCGGATCACGTCCGACTGGGCAATGGCGGGCGCCGACAGGCTGGCCGCGCCGGCGGCAACGGCGGCAGCGCCGCCTTTGGTCAAAAACTCACGACGACTCATAAGAGATCTCCTTGATGGGATGACTTTTCGGCTTTTGGGCGCACCGACCCTGCGGTGCGACACGCAATAGATTGCGGGTGCGTGTTTTTACTACAAATTGACAATGACCCGACCTAGGACTGACCATGAATCGCAAGAGCTTTTTAGGTCAAGGTCCGCAGGCGCTCCTTGTCAAGGCCGGCTTCTTGTGGCTCGATCTCGCGCACGGTCACCGCCACGCTCAGTTGGTGGCGGGCGCCGCCATGGATCACGCCGCGCAGGGGCGAGACATCGAGAAAATCGCGTCCGCGCGCCAGCGTCACGTAGTCAGGCCCTGGTTGACGGGCATTGGTCGGGTCGAGGTCTAGCCACACCCCCGGCTGCCCCCCTGCCGATCCTGCCAGCGGGCAGTAGACCGATGCCCAGGCGTGCGAGGCGTCGCCTCCGATCAGCCGGCTTTGGCCCGGCGGCGGCGTGGTCAGCAGGTAACCGCTGACATAGCGCGCGGCCAGGCCCAGGCTGCGGCAACAGGCGATCAGGATGTGGGCGAAGTCCTGGCACACGCCCTTGCCTTGGCGCAGGGCCTGCAGCGCCGGCGTGGCCACATCGGTGCTCAGGCTTTCGTAGCGCATGTGACGGGCGATGCGCAGCATCAGGTCCCAGGCTGCGTCGGCAATCGGGCGGCCTGGCCCGAAGCTGGGCGCAGCGAACTGGGCAAACTCGCTGTGATGGGTCAGCCCGGGTGAGTCAAAGACGAACTGCGAGGCCGACTGCGGGGGCGCCGCGGCCCGGTAACGCAGTTGATCGCGGACCTGCTCCCAGGGCGCACTGGCCAAGGGGCGCAGCGGCGCGCTGGCCTGGGTCTGAACTATGCTGTCGGCCTGCACACGCAAGTGGGCGTGGTTGCTGTGCAGGGAAAAGTAGGTGCGGCTGTTGCCGTACATGTCGCACAGGGTGCGGCGATGGGCAGGGCTTGGGCTGATGTGCAGCGCGTGGCGCAGCAGCTTTTGGCTCGGGGCGTCGAGGGGGCGCAAATGCGCCAAATGCTGCGCCTCCTCAACAGCCGGGCTGTAGTCGTAGTGCGTTTCGTGCAGGATATGCAGCAGCATGGCGATCGCTCAGGCGCCCACGCTGCGGCCATCGACCGCGTGGCTAAAACAGCGCCGCCCGATCTGATCGGACAGCAGCCAGGCCGCCTGCGCCAGCGCCGAGCACTGCGCCTGCAACGCAGCCTCGTCGTGCGTTTGGCCAGGCCCGATGCGGCTCAAAGTGCCCAGGGACCACTGCGCCGGATCGGGCAGGAGCGCCGACAGCGGCTCGGGTGCATGAGCGCCCTGCAGTCGCTGCAGGCGCCAGCGCAAGGTCTGAGTGACCCACGCCAGCGACCTTGGGTTGTCCCCGTCTTGCACCAGCAGCTCGAGCACGGCGCCCAGGTCGCGCCTTTGCTGAAAGCGCGCCTGGTAGGTGATGGTGCTGTCAAACAGGGACAGCACGGCACGCAGCCCGCCTTCGGTGTGCAGCGCCTGCGTCGACACAGCGCGGGCCATGGCCGCAGCCAGGGTGCCCAGCCTCTCAACATGCCGCCCGATGCTCAGCAGCCGCCAGCCGTCGTCGCGCATCATCCGATCGGTTTGGGCACCGGTGATCGCTTCGAGCCAATGGCTGGCCCAGCGCAAGGCGCCCAGCGCCTGGGACAGTTCCTGGCCGCTTTCGCAGGCCGTCTGGCAACGCAGGCGAAAGTCCTGCTCGGCCTGCACGATGGTCTGCCACTGTGCTTGCGACAGGCGCTCTCGCACCTGCGCTGCCGCATTTTTCAGCGCCAGCAGGTTGTAGGCCACGCTGGTCACACGGGGGCTGTCGGCCAGGCCCGCGATGAGCGCGCGCGCGAATACCCGGCTCGATTGCAGCGCCGTGGGCGCATCGGGGAGCACCAAGGCGCTGTCTTGCGCGCTGCGGCCGAGCCAGTCGAGCAAGCGCGGGCATTCGCGGTCTTCGCCGTGCAGGCTTTTGAGCGTCAGCTCGGCCAGGCGCACCGTGTTTTCGGCCCGCTCGGTGTAGCGACCCAGCCAGTAAAGGTTTTCGCCGGCTCGGCTGCTGATCGCGCGGGTGCCACCGAGCTGCGCTGGTCGCTGGGGGGGGACGGTGGATGCAACCGCTGCCAGGGCTTCTTTGGCGCCGCGCTGGCTCGCGCGGCCGAGCACCCAAACGTCGGCGCTGCTGCCGCCTTGCTGCATCGACGCGATGGCCTCGTCGCGATGGGCCAGCCGGCCCAGGGCGCCGGGCAGGATCCGCCAGGACCGCGGCCCGTCGGCCAGCGCAAAGACCCGGATCAGACCCGAGCGCAGCATCATCTTGCCCGCGCGCCAGGTGGGCGTTTGCGACAGCGGCAGATAGGCCTGTACCGTATGGTCCTGGCCGCGCTCGGCGATGCGCGCGCTCAAATCGGCCAGTTCGGCCACACCCAGGTCGCGGGCGATGACCGACAGCCCGTGGCCACTGGGGTAGGTTGGCTTGAGCACATGCTCGCGCAGTTTGGCGCGCACATCCTGCAAGGCCGCCTGCTCGCCGCACCACCAGGTGGCCAGCGAGGGCAATTGCAGCGGCTGGCCCAGCAGGTGCTCGCTAAGCGCCGGCAGAAATCCCAGCAAGGCCGGCGACTCCAAAAAAGCCGAGCCCGGTGCATTGGCCATCAGCACATGGCCTGCGCGCACCACCTGCAGCAGACCGGGCACGCCCAGGGTGGAGTCGGCGCGCAATTCCAGCGGATCTAAAAACTCGTCATCGAGCCGCTTGAGTACGCCGTGCACCGGCTCGAGCCCCGCGATGGTCTTGAGAAACAGGCGCTCGTTGCGCACCGTCAGATCGCTGCCCTCGACCAGACTCAGGCCCAGGTGGCGGGCCAGGTAGGCATGCTCAAAGTAGGTCTCGTTGTAGGGCCCCGGCGTGAGCAGCACGATGCGTTTGGGCCCGCCGTCGAGTTCGGGGCAGGCGCTGGCCATGGCGTCGATCAGGGCTTTGTAGGACGCGGCCAGACTGCGCACCCGCAGCGCCTCGAAGGCCTGCGGAAACTGCAGCGAGATGCAGTTGCGGTTTTCCAGCAAATAGCCCAGCCCCGAGGGGGCTTGCGTGCGCTGCGAGACCACCCACCATTGGCCTTGCGGGCTGCGCGCCAGATCGAAGGCGGCAATGCGCAGGTGCGTCTGGCCGACCGGCGTGATCCCCTGCAAGGCGCGCAGGTAGCCGGGATGGCCATGCACCAGCTCTTGCGGCAGCAGAGCTTTGGCAATGAGCTGCTGCGATCCGTACACATCGGCCATGAGGGCCTCGAGCAGTTGCACCCGCTGGCGCACGCCCGCCTCGATCGCCGCCCAGTCCTCGGGGCCGATCAGCATGGGCAGCAGGTCCAGCGCCCAGGGACGCTGCGGGCCGTCGGCATCGGCGTAGACGTTGTAGGTCACGCCGTTGTCGCGGATCAGCCGCTCGAGAGATTGCTGGCGCTGATTGAGCTCGGCCGGACCGGCCGGCTCCAGCGCCTGCAAAAAGTCGCGCCAGGGGCCCAAGGCGGGCGCATTGGTCGGTGCGCAGCGACCGCGCAGCTCGTCATAGTGCCCGGGCAAGGCCCAAGCGCTGGCGGCCAGCGCGGCCGCGCGGGTCTGGGGGAGGGGGTTGCTCTGATCCACGGTAAGACAGTATGCCCTTCTTGCAGGCCGCGGCTAGGCCGCTGCGTCCATCAGGGCTTGGGCGTGCCGGCGTGCCGCAAATCGAGCGTGAAGGGGAACTCTGGGCTGGCGACAAGTGGCGGCACCTGCAGCGGACCGGGGCTGTGACCCATCTGGAAAAACCGCATCAGGCGCCGGCTCTCGGCCTCAAAGCCATTGACCGGCAAGGTGTCGTAGTTGCGCCCACCCGGGTGGGCCACATGGTATTGGCAGGCGCCTATGCTGCGGCCGTTCCAGCTGTCGACGATGTCGAAGGTCAAGGGGGCATGCACGCCGATCGACGGGTGCAGGGCCGAGGCCGGATTCCAGGCCTTGAAGCGCACGCCAGCCACAAATTGACCGGCCGTGCCGGTGGCGTGCAAAGGCAGGCGCTGGCCGTTCACGAGCACCGCGTAGCGCTCCCGGTTAAAGCCTTGCACGCTGACTTCGATGCGCTCGAGCGACGAGTCGACGTAGCGCACGGTGCCGCCGGCCGAGCCTTCCTCGCCCATCACATGCCAGGGCTCGAGCGCGCTGCGCAGGCTCAAGGTGATGCCCCGATGCTCGATCTGCCCGATCAGTGGAAAGCGAAACTCAAAGTGCGGCTCGAACCACTCCATGGGCAGCCGGTAGCCAAAGGCCTGGAGGTCGTGCAGCACGTCTTCAAAGTCCAGCCGCACAAAGGTCGGCAGCAAAAAACGGTCGTGCAAAGCGGTGCCCCAGCGCGTGAGCTTGGCGTGGCCCGGCCGCTGCCAAAAGCGCGAGACCAGCGCGCGCAGCAGCAGTTGCTGCACGATGCTCATGCGCGCGTGCGGGGGCATCTCGAAGGCGCGCAGCTCCAGCAGGCCGAGCCGGCCGGTGGCCGAGTCGGGTGAGTAGAGCTTGTCGATACAAAACTCGCTGCGGTGGGTGTTGCCGGTGACATCGACCAGGATGTTGCGCAGGGTGCGATCGACCAGCCAGGGCGGCATGCTCGCGCCTTGCGATGCGTCTGCGGGTTGCGCAGCCAAGCCCGCCCGCTGGCCGCCGGTTTGCGCCTGCAACTGTTCGAGCGCGATCTCGAGCTCGTAGAGCTGGTCGTTGCGCGCCTCGTCAACTCGCGGGGCCTGGCTGGTCGGGCCGATGAACAGACCCGAGAACAAATAGCTCAGACTTGGATGGTTGTGCCAATACGCAATCAGGCTGCCGAGCAATTGGGGCTTGCGCAGGAAGGGGCTGTCGGCCGCTCGCGCCGCGCCCATGACAAAGTGATTGCCGCCGCCGGTGCCGGTGTGGCGGCCGTCGGTCATGAACTTTTCGGCGCTCAGTCGGCTGTGGTGCGCCGCTTCGTAGACGAACTCGGTGCGCTCGACCAACTCGCTCCAGTTGTGCGCCGGGTGAATGTTGACCTCGATGACGCCCGGATCGGGTGTGACCTGCAAGACCTTGAGCCGCTCGTCGCGCGGGGGGGCATAGCCTTCTAAAACGATCTTGAGGCCCAAGCTGCTGGCTGTGGCCTCGACGGCCGACAGCAGCGCCAGATAGTCCTCCAGACGGGCCAGCGGCGGCATGAACACATACAGAGCGCCCACGGGGGCTGCTGGCCCGCCTGGCGTCTGGCTGGCGCACGCTCCGTTGGCGCGCCGCGGATCGCGCACCTCCACGCACAGGGCGGTTCGGCTCAAGCCGGCTGCCGACTGTCCAAGCGCCGGCGGTCGGGCCGCTGCGCCGGATCCTGCGCCCGCTGCAGTGCCGACCGGGCCACCCGGGCCACCCGGTCCGTCTGTGGCGGCCGG
>CANHBU010000141.1 GCA_947458345.1 Comamonadaceae bacterium | reverse complement strand
GGCCTCAAGCGCAGCACCGTCAAGCTGGGCATCATGGACGAGGAGCGGCGCACCAGCATCAACCTCAAAGCCTGTATTGCCGCCGCCAAGAGCCGCGTGGCCTTCATCAACACCGGCTTCCTGGACCGCACCGGTGACGAGATGCACACCGCCATGCTCGCCGGCCCGATGATGCGCAAGGGCGACATGAAGTCCAGCGCCTGGATCCAGGCCTACGAGCGCAACAACGTGCTGGTGGGCCTGTCGTGCGGCCTGCGCGGCAAAGCCCAGATCGGCAAAGGCATGTGGGCCATGCCCGACCTGATGAAGGCCATGCTCGAGCAAAAGATCGGTCACCCCAAGGCCGGCGCCAACACCGCCTGGGTGCCCAGCCCAACCGGTGCCACACTGCACGCGATGCACTACCACCAGGTGCTGGTCAGCGATGTGCAAAAAGAGCTCGAAAAGATCGATGCCGACGCCCAGCGCGAGACGCTGCTGAGCGGGCTCTTGACCATTCCAGTGACCGCCACGCCAAACTGGAGTGCGGCTGACAAGCAACAAGAGCTCGACAACAACGCACAGGGCATTTTGGGCTATGTGGTGCGCTGGGTCGATCAGGGCGTGGGCTGCTCCAAGGTGCCCGACATTCACAACGTCGGCCTGATGGAGGACCGCGCCACCCTGCGCATCTCCAGCCAGCACATGGCCAACTGGCTACACCACGGTGTGGTGACGTCCAAGCAGGTGCGGGCGACCTTCGAGCGCATGGCCGCGGTGGTCGATCGGCAAAACTCGGGCGATCCGCTTTACCAAAAAATGGCCGGCCGCTTCAACAAGAGCGCAGCCTACAAGGCCGCCTGCGACCTGGTGCTCAAGGGCAAGGAGCAGCCCAGCGGCTACACCGAGCCGCTGCTGCACGCCTGGCGCCTGAAGGTCAAGGCCGCCAGCGCCTGAGCGCCCGCTGCTTGTGCGGGGCCGCCTCGGCGCAAGAGGGCCAGGGCCGACACCGATTCGACCGGGCATCCGACAGGCGGCAGGCGCTGGGGCGACCAAGATAAGGCGTGGCCTTCAAAAGGCCTCGCCCCTTGTTCGCCTCGCACTGTGCGGGCACCCCACCCGGGCCTTCACGCCATGCCCCGTCGCCTGCCCAGCCATCCGATGCCCCTGCCAGGGGCGCCCCCGCCTGACAAGCCCGACGATGCCACGCATCAGCCGGTGGACCCTGACGATGGCGAGCCCGCATCGCCGATTGCTCAGGACCAGGAGGATGCCGATTGGCTGCCGCCGCCCTGAGGCCGCTCTCACGCACCCGCCGCGGGCTGACGCTGCTCGAGTTGCTGGTGGTGCTCAGCCTATTGGCCGTGGCCTCTGGCGGCGTGATCTGGCGCTTACACGACCCGGTCGCGCGTCAGCTGCAACAGGAGGCCAACCGCCTGGCCGCTGTGCTCGAGGCAGCACGCAGCCAGTCTCGCGCCCTCGGGCTGGCGCTGCGCTGGCGCGCCACGCCTGAAGGCTACGCCTTCGACGGCGCACCTGAGCCGCCCGAGCCCGGAAATTGGCTATCCCCGCAGACACGAGCACAGGTCTGGGGCGCGCAAGCCCTGCTGCTTGGACCCGAACCCGTGATCGGGGGCCAGGCGGTAGTCATCGTCCATGGGGGCCGCAGCATCTGGGTGATCACAGACGGGGTGCGGCCATTCAATGTGCATTGGCCGACGCCGACAGCCGGTTCAGGCGGGAGTTGATAACCATGCGCGGCCTGACGCTGATCGAGGCCTTGTTGGCGCTGGCGGCCATGGCCCTGATGGCGCTGATCAGCTCAAGAGCGATCGACGGCATGCTGCGCAGCCAAGGGCTGGCGCAGGCAGACGAGGCGCAACGGGCGAGCCTGCAGATCGGGCTGGCGCAGTGGACGCGCGACCTCGACCATTTGAGCCGCACCCCTTACCTCAGCGCCGTGCACTGGAACGGACGAGTCTTGCGGCTGGTGCGCCGCTCGGCCAGCGAGCAGGCGCTGCAGGTGGTGGCCTGGAGCGCAGAGGGCCAGGTGTGGCAGCGCTGGCAATCGGCTGCGCTGCGTGAGCGCTCGGCCCTCATGCAGGCTTGGCAGGACGGTGGCGCAGCGCATGCACGCCCAGCGCAAGCGGCCGCGGTACTGCCATCGGCCGACTCCGGGCAAGGATCCAATGCGGTACTGCTGGAGACGGCGCAGTGGAGCCTGCAGTACTGGGAGGCGGGCGCATGGATTGCGCCCCCGGTACTGCCCGAGGAGGGCGCGGACTCAGCTGCGGGGCGCATCGTCGAGGCACCCAGGGCGATCCGTTTGCAGCTGCGCCGGGCGCAGGGCCCGCCGCAGACCCTGGTGCTCGACTGGCTCGAGCGCAGCAGGCCATGAGGCCCGCTGCTGGCGCGGCCCTGTTGTCGGCGCTGCTGACGGCTGCGCTGGTGGCAGGACTGGCCACGGCTGCGCTGTGGCAGAGCTGGCAAGGGGTGCAGCGCGAATCGGCACTGCGCCAGCAATGGCAGACGCGCTGGTTGATGCGCGCCGCGCTCGACTGGGCGCTGGCCGAGCTGGCCGGCGATGGCCTGCGCGCGGCGGCAATCGACCATCTTGGCGAGGGCTGGTCCGTTGGCCTGGAGCGCTCGCCTCTGGATGCGCTGCTGCTGACGTCCACGCGCCTGGGCGCAGGCTCCGCACCCGTGGATCGCTCGCTGGGCCCTTGGTTGAGCGTGCGCATCAGCGATGCGCAGGCGCGGCTCAATGTACTCAATTTGCTCGAGGGTGCATCCCTGTCAGACCCTTGGCTGCAGGTCTTCGCCCGGCTGTTCGAGCAGCTGGGCTTGCCAGCGCAGGAGCTTGAGACACTCAGCCGGGAGCTGCTGCGGGCGAGCGCGGGCACGGCAGACGAGCGCTTGGGCGGCGCCCCCCTCATGCCCGAACAGGCCGGTGATCTGCTCTGGCTGGGTCTGAGCCAGGCCTCGGTGCAGGCTTTGCGGCCCCACCTGAGCGTGCTTCCCGGTCGCTTGCCGGTCAACCTCAACACCGCCGACGCCATGGTGTTGCAAGCGGTGCTGGGCGCGCCGTCTGCGCGGGTGCAGCAACTGCTCGATCGCCGCCGCACCCGGCCTTTCCTGAGCGTGGACGAAGCAGTCGGGGGCATGCCCGGCGATCTGCTGTCGGTTCAGAGCCAGTTCTTCGCGGTGAAAATTGAGATCGAGCTCGGGCCCGACTGGCAGCAGAGCCAAACGGCTCTGGTACAACGTCAAGGCGCGGCGCTGCGGGTGCTGTGGCGTTATGGGTGATCGCCCGGGGTACAGGGCGATCCACAGCTTGACGATTTAGTTCAGACATTAATAATTCAGGCAGAAAGCAGCCGGTGCCGTCTACCTTTTGATGTGCGCGGCCCGTCTCACCTGCACAGGAGCCCTGCAAGATGTCCACCCCCTTTGAGCCGCGCGATCGCTTTGTGGACGAACGCCTGCCGCAGCCGCAGCTGCGGCCTCTGATGAGCTACGACCTGCCGGGGCTGCACATCCCCGAGCGCAGCAACCTGGTCGATGCCCTGATGGACCGGGCCGCCGCCGAGGGCTGGCTCGACCGCCCCTTTCTGCGCTCACAGCGCATCACGCTGTCCTACCGCGAAGCCGACGAGCGAGTGCGGCGTATCGCACAAGTGCTGATTGAAGACTTTGCGCTGGTGCCGGGCAACCGGGTGCTGCTGCGCGGCGGCAATTCGATCGGTATGGCCCTGGCCTGGTTGGGCGTGGTCAAGGCCGGACTGGTGGCCGTGGCCAGCATGCCGCTGCTGCGCGCCAAAGAGTTACGCGAGATCATTCAAAAGTGCCAACCGGCTGTGGCGCTGTGCGACGGCGCCTTGCTCGATGAGCTCAAGGCGGCGCAAGACGGCAGCGGGTTGAAAACCATCGTGCCCTTTAACCTGATGGACGAGCCGGGCTCGCTGGCCGTGCTGGCCAGCGCCAAGAGCGGGCAACTCGAGCGCTGCGCCAGCCATGCCGACGACATCGCCATGATGGCCTTCACCTCAGGCACCACAGGCAGCCCGAAGGCGGCGCTGCACTCGCACCGGGACGTCCTGGCCGCTTGCGCCGCCTGGCCGGCCCAGGTGCTCAAGGCCACGCCCGACGACATCGTCATCGGCTCGCCGCCGCTGGCCTTCACCTTCGGTCTGGGTGGGCTGCTGATTTTCCCGATGTGGGCCGGGGCAAGCGTCTACTATCCGAGCAAGCCTTACACGCCGCAGTCGATGCTCGAGACGGTGCACGAGGTGGGCGCCACCATCACCTACACCGCGCCGACGTTTTACCGCCAGATGGCGCCTCTGGCGCGGGCCCATCGACCCGCGAGCCTGCGCATCAGCGTCAGTGCCGGCGAGGCCCTGCCGCAGACCACGCGGCAGTTGTGGCTCGACGCCACAGGCATCGACATGATGGACGGCATCGGTGCCACCGAAATGTTCCACATCTTCATCTCCAGCGTGCCGGGCCAGACCCGGCCCGGCGCGATCGGCCAAGTGGTGCCGGGCTACACCGCCCGCGTGGTCGACGAGCACGGCCAAGAGGTGCCGCGGGGCACGGTGGGCAAGCTGGCCGTGATCGGGCCGACGGGGTGTCGCTACCTGGACGATGAGCGCCAACGCAACTACGTCAAGGCTGGCTGGAACCATCCCGGCGACGCCTTCACACAAGACGCCGACGGCTACTTCTTCTATCAAGCGCGCGCCGACGACATGATCATCTCGGCGGGCTACAACATCGGCGGACCGGAGGTCGAAGACGCACTGCTGACCCATCCGGCGGTGGCCGAATGCGCGGTGATCGGCGTGCCCGACGAGGAGCGCGGCATGGTGGTCAAGGCCTTTGTGGTGCTCAAGAGCGGGCATCAGGACGACGAGGCCATGGTCAAGGCCTTGCAAGACCATGTGAAGGCCGCAATTGCGCCCTACAAATACCCGCGCCAGGTGCAGTTCGTGAGCACCTTGCCACGCACCGAAACCGGCAAGCTCCAGCGCTTCAAGCTCAGACAACTGAGCCAAGCCTAAGGCAGCGCACACTGAGGCTTACAAGGGCCCGTGGCCGCCAAGTCGGCCCGAAGAAAGCCCACAAACAACAACGCCAACCGAAAGGTTGGCGTTGTTTACTGAAGTGGTTGCGCGGGCAAGATTTGAACTTACGACCTTTGGGTTATGAGCCCAACGAGCTACCAGGCTGCTCCACCGCGCGTCAGAGGCTCTATTCTAATCGCAAACGCAGCGACACGCGAGTCACTGAGGCGATTTATTACAAAGATTTTTGTCGCTCAAGGGCTGTCAGCGCGTAATCGCAAGCCCCATGCAAAACGCCCACATTCAGTGGGCGTTTGAAGCGAAGCAAAAGCCCGATTACTCGGCCTTGCCCTCTTCAGAAGCTGCCTGGCTTGGCTCAGGACGATCCACCAGTTCGACCAGGGCCATGGGGGCATTGTCGCCCACACGGAAACCCATCTTGAGGATGCGCGTATAACCGCCCGGGCGGGTCTTGTAACGCGGGCCGAGTTCAGCGAAGAGCTTGACCACCATGTCGCGGTCACGCAGGCGGTCAAAAGCCAGGCGCTTGTTGGCCAGCGTTGGCTCTTTGGCCAGGGTGATCATGGGCTCGACCACGCGGCGCAGCTCCTTGGCCTTGGGCACCGTGGTCTTGATGGCCTCGTGCTCAATCAGCGAGTTCATCATGTTGCGCAACATCGCCAGCCTGTGGCTGGTGGTGCGGTTGAGTTTGCGAAGTCCGTGTCCGTGACGCATGTGCTTGTCCTTTCCAATTTTTTAATGCGG
>CANHBU010000140.1 GCA_947458345.1 Comamonadaceae bacterium | reverse complement strand
AGCCCATCGCGGGTGCTGGCCTGCCGCCACCACTGAGCGCCGAGCAGTATGCGCGCCTGGGCTATCCGCTGGCACGCGTCATGGCCGACGGCTCGGCCGAGATCGGCCTGCCGCCAGGCGCACCGGGCATCGTCGACCCACTGACCTGTACTCTGCAGTTGCTCTACGAGGTGCACGACCCTTCCAATTACGCCACCCCCGACCTGATCGTTGACTTCAGCGGCGTGCGTTTTGAGCGCATCGGTGACAACCGGGTGCGCATGAGCGGCGTGCGCGCCAAAGGGCCGCCGCCGACGCTCAAGGTGGCCGGCTTTGTCGATCGACCGGGCTTCATCATGGACTGCGAAATTGCCCTGGCCGGCGCTGGCGCCCGCTCGCGCGCCGAGGTCATGGCGCAGGCCCTACGCCTGCGCTTGAGCGATTGGGCTGAAGGCGACATCGCCATCGATTTGGTCGGAGCTAACTCGGTCTTGCGCGCCGGCTCGCAGATGCTGCAGGGCCAGGCAGCCGAAATGCGGGTGCACGTCTCAGCGCGCTGCCGCGACGGTGAACAAGCCCAGATCATCGAAGACGAGGTCTACGCCATGACGCTGTCGGGTCCGGCTGGCGGCAGCAGTGTGCGCAGCGAAAAACGTCCCCGCATCGAGGTGCTTGACGGCTTCATCGAACACCGCCATGTGCCCACCGAGATCGTGTGGCGTCAATCCTAGGCCAGGCCGTTGACCGCTTGATCACTCATCCAAGGCCCTGTCATGAATCCAAGGTTTGCTTGCGCTGCACCACACCGACGCATTGAGAGTGCTGCGCGCCCGGTGGTTCCAACGCCGATGGTGGCATCATGAGAGTCGGCGACATCGCAGCCGGCCGCGCCGGCGACAAGGGCGACATGCTCGATCTGTCTCTGGTGGCGCGCGATCAGGCCGCCTACGAGGCCCTGTGCAGAGCGCTCACCCCCGAGCGGCTGCAGCCGATTCTCAATCGTGTTGTGCCCGGGCCGGTGCAGCGCTACGAGCTGCCAGGTCTGCGGGCCCTGAAGTTTGTCTTGCCTCAGGCCCTGCCCGGCGGGGTGTATGCCTCTTTGCATCCGGGCCTGCACTGGCAAAAGGCCGCTATCTGGTTGCTGCTCGATCTGACCATCGGCCCGGACGGGCTGACGCTGGCTACGCCGCAAGACGCTGGGGGGATTCGCGCATGAGCGCCTCCACTCCTCTGAGCCACTGGCATCAGGTCGGCCCGGCCATTCGGCTTGAGTCGCTGTACGGCGATCGCATCGAGCCTTGTTTTGTTGATCGCCCGCGCAGCCTGCATCAGATGCTCGAGCAGGCCGCTGCCCGTGACCCCGATCGTTGCGCGCTGGTGTGTGGTGACGAGCGCCTGAGTTATGCGCAGTTGCTTGCTGCAGTGGCCGAATTGGCCGCTGGTATGGCCGCTGTCGGCGTCAAAGCCGGCGAGCGGGTGGCGATGCTGCTGGGCAACCGCATTGAATTCGTGGTGACCCTGTTTGCGGCGGCGCGTCTGGGCGCGATCGCGGTGCCGCTGAGCACACGAGAGCAGACCCCGGGGCTGACCTATATGCTCAAGCATTGCGGCGCCATGTTGCTGGTTCATGAGGCTGATCTGGCCCCCGTCTTGCCGCAGCCGTCCGACCTGCCCGTACTGCGTCACCGTTGGCAGGTGGGGGCGGGGCCCCTGGCCGCATCGAGCAGCGCCTATGCCGATCAAGGGCGTGCTGGTCAGCAGGCCCCGGTCACCGAGGTGCATGAGCAAGACACGGCGGTCATCTTGTACACCTCCGGCACCACCGGTCGACCCAAGGGGGCCATGCTGACCCACTTGGGCATCGTGCATTCGTCCATGCACTTCGCCTTGGCCATGGAACTGGGCCCGCAAGACGCCACCGTGGCGGCAGTGCCCCTGAGCCATGTCACTGGGCTGGTGGCCTTGACCACCACGTTTGTGTACTGCGCCGGCAAGATGGTGATCATGCCGGCCTTCAAGGCGGCCGACTACCTGCGCATCGCCGGCAGCGAGCGCATCACCCACAGCCTGATGGTGCCGGCCATGTACAAGCTGTGCCTGCTCGATCCGAGCTTTGCGCAGTACGACCTGAGCGCCTGGCGCATTGGCGCCTATGGCGGCGCGCCCATGCCGGTGGCCACCATCGTCGAGCTGGCTGAAAAAGTGCCCGAGCTGGTGCTGATGAACTGCTATGGCGCCACCGAAACCACCTCACCGGCCACCGTCATGCCGCCAGGCCAGACACGGGCTCATAACGACACCGTGGGCCAGAGCCTGCACTGTGTGGACATGCGTGTGATGGACGACGAAGGTCGAGAACTGCCGCCGGGTGCGCTCGGCGAGATCTGGATCAAGGGGCCGATGGTGGTGCGCGGCTACTGGGACAACCCCGAGGCCACACAGGCCAACATCACTGCCGGCTACTGGCACTCGGGAGACCTGGGTACCATCGATGCGCAAGGCTATGTGCGCGTGATGGACCGCAAGAAGGACATGATCAACCGCGGCGGCTTCAAGATCTACACCATCGAGGTGGAAAACGCCCTGTACGAACATGCCAGCGTGCAGGAATGCGCCGTGGTGGCCAAGCCCTGCCCGGTGCTCGGTGAGCGGGTGCATGCTTTTGTCAGCCTCAAGCCCGGTCATGCTGAAAGCGCGCAGCTGCCGGCCGAGTTCAAAGCCCACTGCGCGGCGCGGCTGTCGGACTACAAGGTGCCCGAGTCCTATACAGTGCTCACCACACCCCTGCCGCGCAACGCCAATGGCAAGCTGCTCAAGCGCGAAATGCGCGAGCAGGCGCTTGGCCTGTCCCCTGTTTTGGAGTCACGACCATGAACACCAGCCCCGCCAGCCGTGCCGGCTCCTTCGCACAGTCGGTCGATGAGATCCGCAGTCGGGTGGGGGCCGAGGCCTTCCTGACCGACTGGGTGCGGATCACCCAACGCCACATCGACCTGTTTGCCGAGGCCACCGGTGACTTTCAGTGGATCCATGTTGATGTGACGCGCGCCCGCGAGCAATCGCCCTACGGCAATACCATCGCCCACGGCTTTCTCACCTTGTCGCTGCTCGGTCAGTTCTACGAGCGCCATATGACGCTGCCCTTTTGCGAGATGGGCCTGAACTACGGGCTCAATAAGGTGCGTTTCACCAGCCCGGTGCCAGCCGACAGCCGGGTGCGCGGGCGCTTCGTGCTGGCCGAGTTGCAAGACATTGAAGGCGGGCTGCAGTTCACTTTCCGGGTCACGCTGGAAGTCGAAGGCCAGGAGCGGCCGGCCTGCGTGGCCGAGTCGGTGGTCCGCCAATACTTCCAGGCGCCCGCCAAGCCGTCCGCCGGTTCCTGAAATTCCGATACCCCGAGAATTCTGATACCCCGAGATACCCAGAAAGTTAACCCATGAAGGCCCTGATCTGCCGTGAATACGGCCCCCCTGAAAACCTGAGCGTGCAAGACATGGCTGACCTTCAGCCGGGTGCCGGCGAGGTGGTGGTGCGTGTGCGCGCCGCTGGCGTCAATTTCCCCGATGCGCTGATCGTGCAAAACCTGTACCAGTTCAAGCCCACGCCGCCGTTCTCGCCCGGTGGCGAGACCGCCGGCGAAGTGCTGGCCGTCGGTGAGGGTGTCAAGCGCGTCAAGGTCGGCGACCGGGTCATTGCCCTGACCATCTGGGGCGGCTTTGCCGAGCAGGTCTTGGCCAAGCAGGAGCAGGTCATGCCCATGCCCGAAGGCCTGTCCTTCGAAGTGGCCGGCTCGCTGCTTTTGACCTACGGCACTTGTTTGCATGCGCTGCGCGATCGGGCTCAGTTGCAGCCCGGTCAGACGGTGCTGGTGCTGGGCGCGGCCGGGGGCATCGGCATTGCCACCATCGAGTTGGCCAAGGCCATGGGCGCGCGCGTGATCGCGGCGGCCTCCACGGCCGAGAAGCTGGCCACCTGCCGCGCGCAGGGCGCCGATGAAGTGATCAACTACCGCGAGCAGAACCTGCGTGACGAGGTCAAGCGCCTGACTGGCGGGCGCGGCGTCGATGTGGTGATGGATCCGGTCGGCGGTGACTACGCCGAGCCGGCCTTGCGGTCCATGGCCTGGCGAGGCCGCTATCTTGTGGTGGGCTTTACCGACGGCCAGATCCCGCGCCTGCCCCTCAACCTGGTGCTGCTCAAGGGCTGCGCCATCGTGGGGGTGTTTTGGGGTGACTTCATCCAGCGCGAGCCGCAGGCCGCACAGGTCGATCTGCGCGACCTGATCGAGATGCTGGCCAAGGGCCAAATCAAGCCGCTGATTTCGGGCCGCTACAGCTTGCAGGAGGCGCCTCAGGCCATCCTTGAGTTGTCGCAGCGGCGCGCTCAGGGCAAGTTGATCGTGCTGCCCTGAGTCGTCAGACGGCCGGACCCTGCTCCCTTCATCAACCTGGACCCGTAGATGACCCAGCGTGTGACTTTGATTACTGGCGGCTCCAGCGGCGTGGGCGAGGCGGTGGCCCTGCAACTGGCCCGCCGCGGTGAGTCGGTCGTGATCAACTTCAGCCGCAACCGGGCCCTGGCCGACGGCGTGGTGGCGGCCTGCCAGGCCGCTGGCGGGCAGGCTATCGCAGCGCAGGGCGATGTGGCCAGCGATGCCAGCTGCCGTGAGGTGGCCGAGGCGGCCATGGCCGCTTTTGGCCGCATCGATGGGCTGGTCAACTGCGCCGCCACCACACAGTTTGTGCCCATGCATGACTTGGACGGCGTGCAGGCCGAAGATTTTTTACGCGTCTATGGCGTCAACGCGGTCGGTCCCTTTCAGATGGCCCGCGCTGCCTCCCGTCACATGGGGCCAGGCAGTGCCATCGTCAGTGTGTCCTCCATCGCGGGCCAGACCGGCAGCGGCTCGTCCTTTCCGTATGTCATGTCCAAGGCCGCGCTCAACATTCTGACGGTGGGCCTGGCGCGCAATTTGGCGCCGCGGGTGCGCGTCAATGCGGTGCTGCCGGGCATGATCGAGGGCCGCTGGATGCGTGACGGTCTGGGCCAGGCCGGCTAC
Source organism: Comamonadaceae bacterium (assembly GCA_947458345.1). GTDB lineage: Bacteria > Pseudomonadota > Gammaproteobacteria > Burkholderiales > Burkholderiaceae_C > Polaromonas. Next base: position 775 of record CANHBU010000140.1, on the reverse strand, counting down.
GACAAAGTCAAGGCGCAGTTCTCCGCCACCGCCCTGCTCGGCCGCATCAGCACGCCCGAGCAAATTGCCAGTGCGGTGATCTGGTTGCTCGAACCCGATTGCATGGTCACTGGTCAGCAGATCGTGGTCGACGGCGGCTTCATGTTGGGCAAGCCGCCTTCGGCCGCCGGTGCCACGCCCGCCTCAAGCCCAGGACCGACATGAGTCAGTCCAATGCGGCCGGCCACATGGCCTGGGGCTTCGAGCCGGCCCGGCTCGAGCGCTTCTTGCGCGATCGCCTGCCTGGCCTGCGCGGGCCGATGCAGATCGAGCCCATCGGCGGCGGCCAGTCCAACCCGACTTTTTTCGTCTCTTTCGACAACCGGCGCCTGGTGCTGCGCAAGAAGCCGGCCGGGCCGGTGCTGCCTTCGGCGCACGCGGTCGATCGCGAGTTTCGCGTCATGCAGGCCCTCGGTGGCAGCGCCTTGCCGGTGCCGCCCATGGTGCTGCTGCATCAGCAGCCCGATGTGCTGGGCACCGATTTTTATGTGATGGAGCGCATCGAGGGGCGGGTCTTCAATCGCAACGATCTGCCGGGCCTGCAGCCGGCCGAGCGGCGCGCCATCTATCTGGCCATGGCCGAAACCCTGGCCGTGTTGCACAGTCTGGACCCCCAGGCCCTGGGGCTCGGACAGTTCGGCAAGCCCGGCAATTACTTCCAGCGACAAATCGGCCGTTGGACGCAGCAGTGGGCGCTGTCCAAGACCCGCGAGAACCCGGCCATCGATCAATTGCT
>CANHBU010000139.1 GCA_947458345.1 Comamonadaceae bacterium | reverse complement strand
ATTCTAAAGCGCGGCCCTGGTCTCGTTGGGCTCGTCAGCGCCCCGCCCCGCCCGCCATCGACCTTTTCCCGGACCGGCTCGGGCCCCGATGAGCCACTAAGCGCCTTACAATGAACTGTGACGGGCCTTCCCGCATGGCTAAGCAGCCAACCGGGTCAGGTGGGGAACCAAGCAGCCCTAACTGTGGCGTCAGTGCCGGGGTCAGGCTCGTCACCCTTTGCTGGCCGATTGCTCGCGCCAGTGGCTCAAGGCGCTGCGGCCGGCCCAATGGCCGCTGGCCAGACAGGCGGTGAGCAGGTAACCGCCCGTGGGGGCCTCCCAATCGAGCATCTCACCGGCGCAAAACACGGCCTGCGCGCCCAGGGCTGGTGCGCGCAGGCGCAACCCGGCATCGACACCCTCACCCAAGCGCACGCCACCGGCGCTGCTGATGGCCTCATCGATCGGACGGGCTGCAAGCAGGCGCACGGGCAGTGCCTTGATCGCTTGCGCCAACTGCAGGGGGTCGTCCCAGACGGAGCGATCGAGCAACTCGTGCAGCAGCGACGATTTGATGCCATCGAGACGCAAGCGGCTCTTGAGATGCGAGGACATCGAGCGCGAGCCGCGCGGGCGGGCCACCTCAGCCCTGACCTCGTCGAGCGTGCGGTCGGGCAGTAAATCGAGCAGCGGCGCGGCGCTGCCGCTGCGCGCGATCTCGTCGCGCAGCATGGCGCTGACAGCATAGATGAGGCTGCCCTCGACGCCGCTGCGGGTGGCCACGAACTCACCCTTGCGGGCAAATCGCTTGCCCTGAGAATCGACGAAAGACAAGGCCACCGATTTCAGGGGCTGGCCCGCATGGCGCTGCCAGAAATGATCCGACCAGCCGCGACCCTCAGCACCGGCTGCGTCAAAGCCACAGTTGCTCGGCTGCAAAGGGGCAACAGAAACGCCCCGCCCCCCCAGCCAATCAACCCAGCGCCCGTCAGAGCCCAGACGGGCCCAACTGCCGCCGCCAAGGGCCAGCACCAGTGCGGCCGGGGCCGGGCAGTGCTGCAGGCCATCGGGTGTCTCCATCACCAAGTGGCCCTGGCCATCCCAACCCAGCCACCGGTGGCGCATCGAAAACTGCACACCGCCGCGGCGCAAGGTCTGCAGCCAGGCGCGCAGCAAAGGCGCAGCCTTCATATCGCGCGGAAAGACGCGTCCGGAAGAACCGACAAAGGTCTCGACGCCCAAGCCCTGGGCCCAAGCAATCACCTCAGCGGGTCCAAACGCTTGCAACCATGGCAACACCGCCGGGCTCTGCTCAAAGTAGCGTGACGCAAAAGCGGGCAAAGCCTCGCTGTGGGTCAGGTTCAAGCCGCCGCGGCCAGCGAGCAGAAATTTGCGCCCGGCTGAAGCCATCGCATCGCAGACCCTGACCCTGGCACCACCCTCGGCCAGCACCTGCGCCGCCATCAGTCCGGCCGGGCCGGCACCGATGATCAGCACATCGGCATCGCCCTGGCTTGGGTTATCGGGCGGCAAGGGGCTCACGAGACAGCTCCTCCTGCGAGGAGCAGCAAGCGCGCCAGCAAGGGCCAGGTGCGAAGGGTGTCGATCATGGCTTGCTCCATGCGATTTCCTGCAATTGGCCGCTTGCCGTGACAAAAGCAGCCTGCACGGGCTCATCCGGATGCAAGGCCTGCACGGCCCGCGCATAGTCCTGCAGTTGAGCGACCAGATCGGCGCGCTCACCGGGCCGGGCATGAGATTTGAAATCGATCACCCACCATCGGCCGTCTTGGTGCTGCACCAGCCGGTCGAGCCGCATCAGACGGCCCTCGTGGATCAGCTCGACTTCGCTGCCCTGCCAAGTCAAAAGCTCGGTCTGCCAGAGCCAGCCGCTGGGGCCACCCAGGATCGCCTCGGCTGCCCGCACCGCCTGCTCGCACTGCTGCGCATCGAGTCGAAACTCTCGCCCTGCCAGCCGAGCGTGGGCGGGACTGGCACTGCCCCACTCCAGCAAACGGTGCATGGCCAGCCCGATGCGCGCAAGCGCGGTCACGGGCTGGGCCGCAGCGTCGGCCTCAATCGTCTGCTCTAGCTGCGGCAGCACCGGCAGGTAAAGCACTGCGCTCACGCCGGGCTGCTCGGCCGGGCAAGGCGCTGCCTGCATAAGATCGGCTCGATCCAAGGCCGCCATCCGAGGACTTAAGCGCTTCCACCAGCTGCTGCCACCAGCGCGAAACGGCTCGCAGGCCGAGACGGCCAAAACCTGGCGCGCGCGTGTCATCGCTACATACAAGGCGTTGAGCTCCTCGCGCTCGCGCGCCTGGTGCTCACTGGCCAACAAATCGGTGCAACAAGCCGGAGGACGGCTTTCCGATTGCAAGAAAACCAGGCGCTGCGGCGAAGGCTGCCCGGCCGGCCAATCGAGCAACACGACCATGCTCTCGGCCGCACGTGGCTGGGCATCGGTATCGAGCAGCAGCACCGTGTCGGCCTCCAGACCCTTGGCCCCATGGATGGTGAGCAATCGCACCGCGTCGGCAGGCACCGCGGCCGGCGCTGCGACAGTGCCCGCCTTGAGCGCACGCACCAGCATGTAGGGGCTTAGGTAGCGCCCACCGTCGTGGCCCAGCGCCACTTCGAGCAAGGCACGCAGATGACTCAGTACCGCATCGCGTTGCAGCGCAGGCGCTGCTGCGGCGTAGCGCGCAAGCACATCGCCGTCGTCGTAGATGGCCTGCAAGGCGTCGTGGGGCGGGAGCCTGCCCAGCCAGTCCTGCCAACGCGCCAGCACCTGACCGACGCCTGCCAAACAAGCGGCGTCCGGCTCATCGAGCTCGGGCACTTGGCCCGGCTGCTTGAGCAGAACCAGCCAGGGCTCGCCGGTTCGGCGCGCCGCACGGGCCAGAGCAACCAGAGCCGCGCTGTCCACGCCGAACAAGGGCGATCGCAGCACCTGGGCGAGCGACAGATCGTGGCGGGGCGAGCCCAGAACATCGACGAGCGCCACCAGATCCTGCACCTCGCAGCAATCCATCAGCGCAATCTTCTCGCCAATGAAGGCGGGCACGCCCAGAGCCTGTAGCGCCAACTGCATCGGCTGCAGACTTTCACGCTTGCGCGAGAGCACCATCACCTCGTTGCATCGCAACTGCCGCTGACCGATCTCCTGGGCCAGCCAGCGGGCCGCCTGCGCCGCCTCCAGATCGCGCTGCCTTTCCTCGGGCAGCCAGCGCGGCTGCGTCAAGCTGTCGCGCCACACGGGCTCACCGGCCACCGTCGGCAAGGGCCGCTCGGGCCTACCGATTAAGGGCAGGCTCAGCGCTTGCCCGGGCTGCATGGAGGCCGTGGTGTGGAGCCTAAAACCCGGGTAGTGATCGTGCTCAGCGGCCTCGAGCATGACCTCGTTGACCCGATCGATGACCGCGTGGGCATTGCGCCGGGTGTGCTCACAGCTGAGCAAGGCCCCGCCAAGCGCCACCGAAATAAATTGCTGCGCCGCCTCAAACACCTGGGGTTCGGCGCGGCGAAAGCGATAAATGCTCTGCTTGGGGTCGCCCACGATAAACACACTGGGAGCGCGCCCGGCACCGGCATAACTGTCAAGCCAGGCCTGCAAGGCCCGCCACTGCATCGGGTTGGTGTCCTGGAACTCGTCAACCAGCAAGTGGCGAACCTGCACATCGAGCCGCTCCTGCATCCAGCCGGCCAGGCTGGCGTCGCTCAAGAGATGCACGGCGGCCTGCTCGATATCGTTCATGTCGATCCAGCCGCGCTCGAACTTGAGCGCGCGGGCCTCCTCGATGAGCAGGCGGGTCAGGCCGGTCATGCGCTGCTGATGCCGCCAAGCCTGCTCCTGCCGCGCAATTTGCTGCAACTGCAGCGCCAGCGCCTGCGCCTGTCGCAGCACCGGATTCGATCCGGCCGGACCGAACTTGCGCTCCTCGCCTTTGGCCGTGAGCAAGGCATCGAGCACCCCAACCAAGTCCTGCTGTGCCAGCGCCTGCTCCAGCTGCCGACCTTTGCCCGCAAAGCTTGGCGCAGCCAGCGCCTGCAACACCTGCGCAGCCTCCAGCAGCAAGGCCGACTCAAGCGGCGCGGCCAGCAAGTCCACGCTGCGACTCAAGCCGCGACAGCGCTCAAATTGCTCGGCGATGGTGCGCACCGAGGTCTGCACGCGGCCGGCTGCATCGGCCAACTCGAACTCGACCCGCTTGTCCAGCGCAGCCATCAAGGCCTTTTGAGTCTGTGAGCGACCGTTTTCCTGGACCAGGGCTTCGAAATCGGCCTTGCAGGCCGGCTGCGCAGCCAGGGCCGCAAGAAAGCGGCGCCAAGCCAACACCTTGACCTGGCTGTCATCTTCGAGCAATTCGTACTGCAGGGGCAAACGCAAGTGCTGCAGCAGCGCCAACGGCGCGGTTCTCAGCAAGGAAGAAAACCAACCGTGGAAGGTGCGGATCTGCACCGAGCGGCCGCCCGCGAGCAAGGCCGGGTAGAGCGCCTTGAGCCGCTGGCACAGCGCTTGCGCGCGCTCGCTGTCGTGCAGGCCGGCAACGCCGCGCTCGCGCAGGGCCTGCAGCAGCCGCTGCGTATCGGCCTGCGCGAACTCGCGCAACCAGTCGTACAGGCGCTCTCGCATTTCGCCGGCAGCCTTGCGAGTAAAGGTGATGGCCAGGATCTCATGGGGCTGGCAGGCGTGCTGCGCATCTTGAGCCAGCAAGGCCCGCAGCATGCGCGAGACCAGTATCCAAGTCTTGCCTGCGCCGGCGCAGGCCTCGACGGCCACGCTGCGCCTGGGATCGCAGGCCACGGCGTAGAACTGCTCGGCCGGCACCGGCTTGCCGTCGATTTTTAGGGCGATCGCCTGGTCGGGATTCATGGCGCATCCTGCACAAAATCGCGGCGGCAGAGGCCGCGGGCCTTGCAGAAGTCACACGCCTGCCCCTGGCCCAGCGCCTGCAAAGGCTCACCGCCGTGCAAACGAGACAGATCGTGCTGCACTGCGCTGACGATGCGATCGCGCCAATCCGACACCTCCTCCTGCGGATACCCCTTGGTCAGGCCGCGCTCGCCGACATTAAGGTAGGCGGCGGCAACCGGCTCTTGGCCCAGCAAGGCCGCATAAAAAGCCAGTTGCGTGTCTTCGTCGGCGCTCTTGATCCGCTCACGGGTTTTCTCCGCTGACTCGCTCTTGTAGTCAATGAGCAAAGCGCGGCCCTGCGCATCGCGGTCGATGCGGTCGATCTTGCCCACCAGCTTGACGACTTCGAGCTTGCGCTCGAGCCACTGCTCGGCCTGCGCAAAGCGATGTCCGCTCAGTTCGTGCTCCTTGAGCCACAGCAAATACCCCTGACGCAAGGCCGGCACGCTGGCCTCGTAGGGCAAGAAGTCGACCCGGTTCATGCCCGTCTGGCGCAAAGCCTGTTGAGCCGCCAGATCGAAGAGCTGCGTCCGCCGCTGATCGCTAGTCGCTGACTCGGCCTGCAACAGCGCATGAAACTCAAAGAGCGTGGCATGCAGCCAGTTGCCGAAGTCTCGGCGATCGATGTCGGCCTCGATTTCCTGAACCGGCGACAAAGCAAGCTGGCGCAAGGCAAAAAATCGATAGGGGCAGCTGCGCAGGTCGTCGTAGGCTGAAGCCGACAGACGCTCCACCGGCAATCCGTCGCCGCAGGCCTGCGCCATCGACTGGGGCACCGGATCGATGGCCCGCAGCTCGCGCGCATCGGCCGCACCTACCGCTGCACCTACCGCTGCACCTACCGCCGCACCCCCCACCGCACCTTCCAGCATGAGCGCCTGCACCCAGGCCGAGGCCATGCGCCGCTCGCCGCTGTCGCTTT